>JAEUQD010000991.1 GCA_016789925.1 Bryobacterales bacterium
CCCACCCACATGATTGATGTCGCACTGGAGGATGTCGATCACTCCCATCTCCACCAGTTCGCGGCACGAATAGGCCGCCACGAGGCGCTCTCCGGTTGCGATCGGGGTGGTCGACCGGCGCGCGATGCGGGCCATCGCCTTGACGTTTTCGGGCGGGCAGGGCTCTTCGATAAAGAGAAGGTTGAGCGGCTCAACCTCCTTCACGAGAATCGAGGCCACCGAAGGGCTGGTCTTCGCATGAAAATCGACGCCGATATCGATGTCGTCGCCCAACCCCTCCCGGATGACTTGCATGGCCTTCACCGCCCGGCTGATCTTGGCATTGGTCTCAATCCACTCGTAGTAGCCGGGAATACCGGTTTTGAAGCACGTGATGCCGTTCTTCCGGGCTATTTCCCGGGTCTGGCGGAGAGCCTCGGGCGTGTTGCCGCCGCGCAGGTGATAGTAGCCGCGTACGCCGCGTGCGTCCAAAGGTCCGCCCAACAGTTTGTAGACGGGCAGATTCAGCAGCTTGCCGCGAATGTCCCAGAGCGCCTGATCGATACCGGAGATTGCCGAGCCCATCACCGGGCCCGCCCGGTAGAAGCTGTGGACATACATGCTCTGCCAGTGATGCTCCACCAGCATGGGGTCCGCGCCGATCAGGAACTCCCGGAAATCGTCGACACAGGCCATTACGGCGGCCGCCTTGCCTTCCAGCGTCCCTTCGCCCCAGCCTGTGACGCCCTGGTTGGTTTCGATCTTGACGAATACATAAGGACGGTCAGAGTCCGGGGTCAGGGAGACCCCAAACACCTTGACATTCGTGATGCGGACCTTGGTTCCGACGGCATCGAAGTCGGCGGCGCCGACCGGCCGGGGTCCGGCGGCAACCTGGGCCAGCGGAGCGCATCCGCAATCGACCGCGGCGCGCGCTGCCGGTATGACAGCCAGACCAGAGAGAAAGTGACGGCGTCGCATCAGGCGTTCTCCCGGTAGCGCTCCAGCGCGCTCTCGCTGACAGTGACACCGAATCCGGGTCCGGTGGGCAAGGCGGCAAAACCGTCTTTCACCGTCTCCACGGCGGGCGAAACCAAAGCCGCCCGCATCTCCCTGTCCTCGGCAGCGACGGGCGAAGGAATCTGCTGAATGAAGAAATTCGGAAGGCAGGCAGCCAGATGGAGCGCCGCCGCCGTGCCCAGCGGGCCGCCATCGTGATAGGGAGCGACCGCTACATAATAAGTCTCCGCCAGGGCTGCAATGCGCTTGACCTGCGACACTCCGTGCCACGCCAAATCGGGCCGCAGAATGTCTACCGCATCCTCACGCAGCAGATCCTGAAAGTCCCCCGCGGTCCGCAGCGTGCGGCCAAAGCCCAGCGGGGTCACCGACTCCCCCGCAATCTTGCGGACCGCGCCCAGGTTCGACAGCCGCGCCGGTTCGTCAAACCAGAGCAGGTGAAAGCGCTCGAGTTCGGCTGCCACCGATTGCGCATCGCCGGCAACCAACTGGCCGCCTGCCTCGAGAACAAAGTCGGCCTCCGGCGAGGCCGCGCGGCGCAAGCGGTCCATCAGGGTTGCGACGCGCTGGACATAACTCCGGCCGGCATTGCGGAATTCATTCACGGGCGCAGGCACCGCGAACGCCCGGAAGCCAAGAGCTTGCGCGCGATCCAGCGCCGCCGCGCCGTCCAGTGGCGCCATGGCGCGCACCTTGAATCGTGTGGGCCCACCCAACACCTGGTAGAGCGGCGCCTTCGCATGGCGTGAGAGGATGTCCAGCATCGCCATGTCGACAGCGGAGCGAACGGTGGGCGCGCCTTCCAGGCGGCGCGAAACAACCTCATACGCCGAGGCTGCCGTGCCGTTTATCGCCTGGCGGGCGAGATCGGCCTCCCGCGGCGCCACCGTTCCGCATTCGCCATAGCCTTGCACTCCGGAGCGCGTATCCAGACGGAGGATCGTGTAGCGCCTCCCGGACTTCGGTTCGCGCAGCGGCCACAGCTTCATTCCCGTGATCTCCAAGGGATCGGCCGGCCCCCTGGTCTGGTGAGAAAACAACTGCTGGAGGCGGGCACGGCGCAGCGTGGCGGGCGGCGGCATGCCCGCAGTATATACTACCCTCGATGATCCTATTCGCACTCTTATTGGCTGCCGCGGCGGACTTCGACGGCCGGTGGAACCTGGCCTTGGACGGGGATCCGCGCGGACGCGTCTGGTGGCTGGAAGTAAGAGGGGCAGCCACGGCGAAGCCCGAAGGGCGCTTTGTCGGGGCTCCCGGCGGACAGATGGACGCGATCCCCTCGATCGAACTCAAAGGCAACCAGTTGCACTGGTACTTCGAGCGCGGCTACGGGCCGGGCGGACCGCAGCGCGGCCACTACCAGGCATCCTTTGAAAACGGCAAACTGGTGGGCTCGCTCGAGGTCCCAGGCTTGCCTAATGTGGGCCGCAAGTTTATCGGCACGCGCGCTCCCGTCATCCGCGATGTCGATGACGGGCGTTGGCGCGCCGGCGCTCCCGTGGAACTCTTCAATGGCAAGGACACATCCGGCTGGGAGTGCCGCGTGAAGGGGCGTGGCATGGACTGGCATGTCGAAGAGGGCTTGCTGAAGAACAAGAAGGGTGCGGCTGACATCACCTCGACTCAGAAATTCTGGAACTTCAAACTCCACGCCGAATTCCGCTATCAGCAGAAAAGTAATAGCGGCATCGGGCTCCGTGGCCGCTACGAGGTCCAGATTTACGACGATTTCGGAGATGCCCCGTCTCTTCACGGAAATGGCGCACTTTATAGCCGGGTCGCGCCCCGGGTGAACGCCAGCCGCAAGCCGGGAGAATGGCAAACCTTCGACATCACTCTCATCGGCCGCCAACTCACGGTCGTTCTGAACGGCAAGACTCTGATGGACAAGCAAGTCGTCGAAGGGTTCACGGCCATGGCCACCGACGCCGCCGAAGATCAAGCGGGCCCCATCACGTTGCAGGGCGACCACGGCCCGGTCGAGTTCCGCAAGATTACCGTTACTCCCCTCGCACGGTAGCGGTAGCTCGCCGCACGTGTTCGATCAGCACTGCCACCTGAAACGGTTTGTTGAGCGTGCTGACCGCGTTCAACGCGGCCGCAATCCGTTCCAGATGCGGGCCGCTCCCGCCCGAGATCGTAATCACCTGTAGATGCGGCTGACGCTCGGCGATCTCGATGACCTTTTCGATGCCCGGCATCAGGACGTCGGAGATCAACACGTCCACGCGGCATTCGCCGGCCAGGCGGAGGGCTTCATACCCGTCGGCCGCGCTCAGGGCGCGGTAGCCATGGTGCGATAGAGCCGTAGTCAGGAAGTCGCGAATGGCGTGTTCGTCGTCAACCACGAGCACGGTTTTTCCGCCCGCCTCCAGCGCTCCCCGCACAAATGTCCCAAGCTGTTCCGGCGAGAAAGGCTTGCGCAAATAGTTGATCGGCGCCACCGGCGGAGCGTGCCGCGCGATCACTTCTTCCGGATAAGCAGACATGAAACCCACCTTCACGGCCGGCCACCGCTCATGAATAATATCGGCCAGTTCCGGACCTTTCATGCCGGGCATCACGATATCCGTGAGCACCATGTCGATGGCGCCGTTGTTCCGCGTGAGCAGTTCCACCGCATGCTCGGCGTCGGGCGCACTGACGACGGTGTAGCCGAAGGTGTCCAGCATCTCCGCCGTCAATTGGCGCACCCCTTCCTGGTCTTCGACGATCAGAATCGTTTCCGAGCCCTCCAAAGACAGCTCCAGCGCTGGTGTCTCCACCGCCGGCGCCAGATGGCCCGGACTCGCCGGCAGAAACACGTGGAACTTCGCGCCCTGGCCCGGTTTGCTGTCGATTTCCAACCAGCCTCCGGCAGCCGTGACAATGCCGTAAGCTGTCGACAGGCCCAGGCCGGTCCCCATGCCTCCGGGCTTCGTGGTGAAGAAGGGTTCAAAAGCCCGGCGTTGCTGTTCTTCGGTCAATCCGACTCCGCGGTCCTCGACCGACAGGCAGACCAGCGGCTGCCCGGAAGCCTTGCCTACCGCCGAGTGCGTACGTAGGACAACGCGCCCGCCGCCCGGCATTGCATCCCGGGCGTTGAGCACGAGGTTCATCACTACCTGGCTGAGTTGTCCGGGGTCTGCCAGCACGGGCGCGAGCCCTTCTTCCAGATGCGTCTCGATCAGGTAGTCTTCTCCGAGCAAACCTCGGAGCATACGCAACAGGTCGCCGACCGTATCGTTGAGAGCCACCACTTGCGGGCGCGTCACTTGTTTGCGGCTGAAGGTCAGCAACTGCCGTGTCAGCAGGGTGGCGCGTTCGCCCGCTTCCCGGATTGCGAGAATGCGGTCGCGCACGGGATCGTCGGGGGCAAGGCGCGACTGCAACAGGTCGCAATAACCGTTGATCACGGTGAGATGGTTGTTGAAATCGTGAGCGACTCCGCCGGCCAGGCGCCCGATACTCTCCATCTTCTGCGCCTGGAGAAACTCCTGCTCGAGACGCTTGTAAGCCGTCACGTCCTGGATTGTCCCGGCCAGGACCGTGGCTTGTCCAGTGCCGCTCAGACGCACCTCCGCGTGTTCCCGGATCCAGCGCTGCCCGCCGTCGGGACGCACGATGCGGTACTCGATATCGTAGGGCTGCCGCGTCGCCAGGGTGTGGCGCCGGGAGTGCTCCACGCGGGTCCGATCTTCCGGCAGAACTAACGCCAGCGTCGCGCTCGTCAGGTCGTCTCCGGCCGGCAAGCCGAAAATGCTCAGCACTTCGTCCGACCAGTCAGTCTGGCCGTCCACCAGGTTGGTTTCCCAATCGCCCAGCAGGGCCATCTGGTGAGCGCGGGCAAGACGGCGCTGGCTGCGGCGCAAGGCCCGCTCGGCCTGTTGGCGGCCGGTGATGTCGTCGATCATCACGACAACGCCGGTAGACTGGCTGCCCGCATTGCTCAACGGCGCCGCCGACAGGCTGACATACAAAGGCGAACCATCGGCCCGCGACAGCAGGCACTCCATGCCCGTGACCGGGGCTCCGTCGCGCACCCTGGCCAGGAGGCGCGCAAAGTTCTCGGCGGCGTCCCCAGTGGCAAACGGCGCTAAGTTGCCGGCCAGTTCCCGGGCGCTCCAGCCGAACATGCGTTCCGCCGCGACGTTCCATAACGTGATAGAGCCTGCAGGGTCGAGGGCGAGAATGCCGACCGGCGCCGAGTTGATCATCGCGGTCGTAAATTCATTCGCCACGCGCAGGCTTTCCAGAGCTTCCTCCTGCTTTTGCCGCAGGAATGCCGCGTGGATGCCGAGTGAGCAGCGCGCCGCAGCCGCTCCCAATAAGGTCAATTCGCGTTCACCGCAGGTGGACTTGCGCCGCCAGCCGAGACAGAGGTAGCCCAGGAGCGCGCCCTCCTGTTCCAATCGGCAGACGGCCGCGGTCTGGATCGAATCCCCCAGTACCTGCTGAAGACTGTCGGGGGGGTCGTTCAACAGGACCGGTTGCGCTACCTCACGGGCCACCACCAGGCTGGGGAATTCCGGGCATTGCAGCGAGAGCACCCCCTCGCCATTCCGGTCGCGAATGCCAACCAGCGTCCCATCCCGGCCCGTCTGCAAGAGGGTGCAGACATCGGCGCGCAGAGCCTGGCGGACCCGCTGCGCCGCCGTGCTCAGCAGCGCGTTGACGTCCAGCGTCGTGACCACAAGTGTGCTGATATCGGAAAGCGCCGATAGCTGGTCGTTTTCCTGCTTCAGGCGCGCGCCCGTCGCCGCCAGTTCTCCCAAAAGAATGATGTGCTCGATGGCGAGCGCGGAAACCTGCGAAAACTGGCGCAGCGCGCGAAGTTCGCTGACCGCGAAGCCCGTGCTCGGCGCCAGTTGCAGCCGAAGAAATCCGAGCAGCCCCCGCTCCCCGCCCGAGAGCGGAAACACGAGCCGGCCTGCTTCCACTCCGAGGACGGGGCGCGCCTCCGCCCTGAGTTGCTCGACCAGCTGGTCCACACTGCCCGAGTCTACTGCCTCTGCACGCGGGTAGCTGCCATAGGCCGGCTGCATTCCGGCGCCCTCGTCCAATACAGCGAGGCCCGACTCCGCGCCCGTCAGTTCACACCCGCCCTGAGCGATCTTCTCCAGCAGTTCGCCGATCGTCCGGCACGCCTGAACCCCTACCGACACGTCGGCCAGCCGTTGCAGCATTGCGGTATTGGATATCCGCTCGCGCTCCAGGCGCGCCCGTTCGGTGATGTCGCGCAGCGAAACCAACACCGATTCCGTGCCCCACGTGATCGAACTCACCCGCATTTCCACCAGCACCGCATGCCCGTTGCTGTGGATGAGGTCCAACTCCGAAACCCCGCCCGCAAAGGCCGGAAACCCAAATTGCCGCCCAATCAGATCGTCCACGTCGCGCCCGGTCAACTGCGAGGCGGCCGGGTTGGCAAATCGAATGGCCCCCTCCGCATCCAACACAATAATGCCGTCCGCATTCCGGTCGATCAGTTCCCGGCTGATGGCTTCGCGCTGGCGTAGCGCGTCCACATTCTGGTTCCGCAGAATCGCATAGCGCAGCGACCGTAGAACAAGGTTCCAATCGGCCTTGCCCTTGACCAGATAGTCCTGCGCTCCTTCTTCGAGACTGCGTTCGGCGATGCCCACCTCATCCCGGCTCGACATCACGACGATCGGCTTATCCGGAAACCGCGCCACCACCTGACGCACAGTCTCCATTCCGCTGGAATCCGGCAAGACCAAGTCCAGCAGAATGGCGTCAAAGTCCTGTTCATCCTGAGCCAGCGTTTGGCGAAGCGTGCTGGTCCGCGTGATTCGATAGCCGGCTTCCGCCCGGCCCAAAATCCGTTGGACTACCTCCGCTTCCAGCGGATTGTCCTCAACCAGCAAAAGACGCGGTCCTGTCGAAGACACAGCTCCCCTTTAGCTCACGTGTTGCCCGATCCGAATTCCGGCCCCGCCTCCAGCTTGGACGGCAAGTCCAGGCCTGCGAGCACACGCTCGGTATCCGACAGGTCGCCCACCACCCGGCGGCCCGGCGGAGGGAGCGCGCGGATCAGCGTGGGGGTGGCCAAGATCTGCTCCGCCTTGGCGAGCTGCGGCTGTTCGAGCACATCGACGATGATCAACTGGTAGCCGTCGTTCAGGTGCATTTCGCAGATGTGCTTGACGTTAACGATGGCGCGTTCGGAACGTGTGTTATGGCCGGCGATGTACAGCTTCAGCAGATACCTGGCCGTCGCGGGCATCGGCTCATTTCTTCTCTGGCGGCGTTGCCGCGGGCGCCGGCTTGGGTTCCAGATCCCAGCCCCGTATGATCTGGACATTCGGCAAGGCCTGCTTCAGCTTCGCCACGCCCGCATCGGTCACCTTCGTCTGCCACAGGTACAGGCTCTTCAGCGCCGTCAACCCCGCCAGGTGCGTCAAGCCCGCATCGCTTACCCCTGTGTTATAGAGGTTCAGGTAGGTCAGCTTCTTGAGATCCTTCAACTGCGCCAGGCCGCTATCGCCTATCTTGGTTCCTTCCAGGTGCAATTGCTCCAGTTCCGTGAGCCCCTTCAGATGAGCCATCCCGGCGTCGGTGATGCTCGTCTTCCCCAGGTGCAAATAGGCGACCTTGGGCACCTGCGCCACCGGCGCGATGTCGGCGTCTTTAATGGCCGCCCCTTGCAGATAGAAACTGACCTCTTTGCGCTCGTCGTTCTGCGCCAGCGCCCGTACGCTGCCGCCCGATTTCTCGATCGCCGCAATCGCCTTCGCCGCCGGATCGGCAGCTTTCGCAGCGGCCTCCTTCTTGGCGGCCGGCTGAAGCGCGAGAGAAAATGGAAAGATTCTCATCGTCGATGAAACTCCTCTATTTTCCAATATTTGGGAGATCCCTTGCGCTCGCGATCATATCATACCTGGGCCTCCTTGCGGCACAGCCCGACAAGGAAATCGACCGCGGCTTCGATCATTTCTATAACCTCGAGTTCGACGAGGCTATCCGCCTCTTCCGCAATCTCGCCCGGCAGCGTCCCCATTCCCCCGCCGTCCTCAACCACCTCGCCGAATCCCTTCTCTACCGCGAAATGCTCCGCGCCGGCGCGCTCGAAACCGAACTGGTCACCGGCGGCAATGCCTTCCTCCGCCGCCCGAAGATGAACCCCAGCCTCGCTGATCAGGCCGAGTTCGACAACGCCATCAACCAGTCCATGGCCCTCGCCCGCAAACAACTCGCCGCCAAGCCCGGCGACCGCGACGCCACTTATGCCCTCGGCGTCGCCCACGGCCTCCGCGCCAACTACAACTTCATCGTCCGGCGCTCCTGGACCGACTCCCTGCGCGACGCCACCACCGCCCGCAAGCTGCACAACACCCTCACCGATGCCGACCCCACCTTCATCGACGCCCGCCTCACCCAGGGCATTCACGACTACATCGTCGGCAGTCTTCCCTGGACCTACAAGGTCCTCGGCTTCCTGATCGGATTTCGCGGCGACCGCGAGCAAGGCATCAAGACCGTCGAACTCGTCTACCGCCAGGGCGACCGCAACCGCACCGAAGCCGCCATCCTCCTGGCCACCGTCTATCGCCGCGAGCGCCGCCCCGCCGACGCCGTCCCCTTGCTCGAAGCCCTCCTCGCCCAGTTCCCTCGCAACTACCTGCTCTGGTTCGAACTCGCCCAGATGTACTCCGACCTCGGCAACAAGACCAAGGCGCTCGCCGCCGTCGACGCCGTCGACAAACTCCGCCGGCAGCACCTCCTCGGCTACGAACATCTCCCCGAAGAGAAAGTCATTTACTACCGCGCCACCATCCAGTTTTGGTACAACGACCTCGACGCCGCGCTCAAAGGCTTTCTCGCCGTCACCGCCAAAGCCAACGACCTCGACCTCAACACCGGAGTTACCGCCTGGGTCCGTCTCGGCCAGATCTACGACCTGAAAGGCCAACGCCGATTAGCCCTCGATGCCTACCGCAAAGCCATCGCCTACTCCCCAGGCTCCTACCGCGCCAAAGAGGCCGAAGGCTACCTCCGCACTAAGTACCAACGTAAGCGCGGCTGATCTAACCGAAGGGCCTCGTTGCGATAAGCTATTTCAAACAATATGCCGCTGTCCGCGGGCGCCGTCGCCATCAAAGTCCTCCCAGACCATATCGCTCAACGCGAAGATGCCCGCGCCCGTTTTGAACGTGAAGCCCGCGCAGTCGCTTCGCTCAATCACCCGAATATCTGCACCCTCCACGATATCGGACCCAACTATCATGGAAGGGGAGCGAGAACCCAGACTGTTGCTCCAGACTAAGTTCAGCAGCAGGTGTCGAAGGACGGAGGGCACTGGCCAAGGTGGCGAGGGGATCGGAAAGAGCTGTACTGGCGAGCAAGATGGGACGCTGATGGCGGTGGAGGTCAATTCGGGGC
>JAEUQD010000993.1 GCA_016789925.1 Bryobacterales bacterium
ATCACGTCATTTCCATCATCGGGTAGATCTGCTCTCCGCCGCGAATCACCGCCGAAATGAGATTCATCCCGAAGCAGATCGGGATGTCACGGTAATCGCCGCACCCGAGAATGAGCAGGTCCGCCTGTTTCCCGGCTTCCAGCGACCCCACCCGCGCGGAAGCGTTGAGGGCGGCCGCGGCGTTGACCGTGACAGCCGTAAGGGCTTCCGCCGGCGTAAGTCCCATCTGTGTGCACGCAATGGAAAGGATGATCGGGATCGACGAACTGGGGCACGAGAGATGATCGAAGCCGGATGCCAGCGCCACGGCCGCGCCGGCATCGATTAACTGGCGCGCCGGCGCATACTGCGAGTCCCCGTTCCGGAAGTTGATGCCCGGAGTGAGGACAAGCAGATTGGCGAGTGCTGCCCCGGCAATGTCTGTCAGCCGGTCCAGCCCCCGGAGCGTGGCAGCGTTGGGGAAATCCACCCGGGATCTTGTGTGGACATGGACGTTGAAGCCAGCCTGCCGCGCTTCGGCAACCACCTCGTCGACGGTGCCGGCGGGGAACTCGCTCGAGATCTGGAAGTCTCGGCAGAGGTGGCGCGCGGCAATCAGCGGTAGGATCTCGTTCCGGATCAACTGAAGGTAGCCTTCCGGGCTGTCCAGGAACTCAGGGGCGGTGTGACTGGCGCCAAAATACGAGGGAACCACCGAAAGAGGCCGGTTGTCGAGAGCGTGAAGCACACGAAGCGCTTTCAGTTCGGTCGCCTCGTCGAGCCCATAGCCGCAAGACGCTTCCAGCGTCGTGGTCCCGGTCCGCACAAACTGCCGCAGGCGTTTGCGCCCCTCCAGTTCCAGGCGCTGCGCGGAATAGGAACGGACGGTCCGGCACGTTTCGAGCACTCCGCTCGAAGCTGGTTCGACGGACCACCGTAACGGTCCGCACAGCAGCCGCGTGTAGCAGTCCACAAAGCCGGGGATGACGGTGTGGCCCGTCGCGTCGATCTCTTCCGCCTGCCGGGCCAGAGCGAGATGTTCCACCCGGCGGCTGGGGCCAACCTGCGCGATCTTGCCGTCGACAATCAAAAGGGCGCCGTCCGGAATCACGGCGATTTCATTCATCGCGGCGCCGCGGCGGGGCGTCGAACTACCGGCGAGCGTGACAAGCTGGCGGGCGCCTCGGAGAAGAGTGATGCGGGACATCCGCTCTATTTACTATCGGATATCGCGAGACCTAAAGGGTACTGGTATCGCAAAGGGAAGAAAGTTCCATTACAAATTGGGACTTCTGTTGAATGGTCTGGTACAAACCCGACCGGTAACTTCAGATCATGAAGAACATACTGCGAACCGCACTCCTCGCCTCGCTCCTGGCAGGATCTCTCTCGGCCACGACCCTCGCCTACGACTTGGATCCGTTTACCGGCTCCCCGTCCGACGTCCGGGTCCTCGTGGACGATGCGGCGGTCCCAGGAATGATCAAAATCAACGTGGACGTGCTGGCCGCCCCCAACATTGGGGATCTGATCGGGTTCTGGATCGAGTTCGCGGGCAATATTCCGCTTCCGTTGACCGCCGACATGTTCAGCGGTCCGCATTTGACCGGCGTTGCGTTCAACACCCTCAACATGGGCAAGGGCAACGTGATGAACCCGTCGCCTCTCCCCGCTGGTGACACCTTTGACGTCGGGCTGCGGATCGGCCGTCAGGGGCTGGTGGACGACATCCGGTCGACAACCGTCTATATCGACGCCGACAGCCTGGGTCTGACCGCCTTCAGCTTCGCAGGTTTTGGCGCACGTTTGCAGAGCGTAGGCCTGGAACAGTGGTGCTCGCGCGAGGGTTCGAGCAAGCTGTTCGCCGCCGGATTAGACGAACCCCACAACCCCAACCAGCCCGTACCGGAACCGGCGGCGTTCGTACTGCTCGGCGCCGGACTCTGCGGCCTCGGCCTGTGGCGCAGGGTCCGGATTACTGGACGGTAGGGTACTCGATTCCGAGCTGTTCCAGATACGTCTTGTAGCGCGTGGGGTCGTAACGAAGCTTTTCGAGTTGCGGCCTCACGCGTTCCATTTTTTCCTTGTTGAAATGAATCGGCGGCTTCGTGTCGACCGGGATGAGCGACTGCCACTTCGTTTCCTTGGTCATCTCGGCGAAGTACTCTTTAGCCGAGGCGATCAGCGCAGGATTGGTGAGCAGATCCATGATGGTCATGGCGTGAGCCTTCGCGCCGGCGGTGGCGCCTTTGTGCGCGATCGGCGTCGCCATCGCGATCGCGCTCGACCAATGGTGGCCGACCATGCCAGGAATATTGCCGGGATAGCGGAGCACTACCGTCGGCAGATTCCAGGAAACTTCGGCAATGTCGTCGGAACCGCCACCTGAGCCGGGCTGTCCTGTGGCGGCGATCAGCTTGCCGGCTTCCTTCGGCAGGCCGCGCGTGGGACTGCCCATCATCTTCTGCGCCGCTTCGGCGAGCTTGATGTCGGCGGCGGACCACTGCGGCATGCCGACCTTAACGATGTTGGCGTGCAGAACTTCGGCGAGGGGCTTGTTGAAGGCCCCGGGCCAGGCTGCGCCGAGCACGCGTTCGGTCATGGTCGTATCGGTCATCATGGCCGCGGCTTGGGCGATCTTCGTTCCGATCGCGTGAAGGTCGTTAATCCGCTGGTAGTCCCATTCGCGGAAGAAATACCACACCGTGGCCTCCGGCGGAACCACGTTGGGCTGATCGCCCCCATGAACGATCACGTAATGCGACCGGCTCTCCGGGCGAATGTGTTCGCGGCGAAAGTTCCAGCCGGTATTCATCAGCTCGACGGCATCCAGAGCGGAGCGACCCATCCACGGGGAACCCGCGCCGTGGGCGCTACGGCCGTGGAACGAGTATTGGGTGGAGACCAGGCCGGACCCGGAGGGGAATCCCCACGCGGTGTTGAAGTCGGAGGAGATGTGGGACGACAGCATGATGTCCAGATCCTTGAAGAGGCCGGCGTTCACCATATAGGTCCGCGAACCGAGCAGCTCTTCCGCAACACCCGGGTACACCCGCAACGTCCCGGTCATGTTGTACTTCTGCATCAACGCCTTCGCGACCAGCGCCGCGGTGACGTTGACCGCTTGCCCGGCATTGTGACCTTCCCCGTGCCCGGGGCCGTTCGGGATGAGCGGAGCCTGGAACGCGACCCCCGGTTTCTGCGACGTCTCGGGTAGTCCATCGATGTCGGCCATCAGTCCGATGACGGGTTTACCCGAACCCCACTCGGCCACCCAGGACGTCGGCATGCCGGCTACCCCGCGCGTGACGCGGAAACCGTCCTTTTCGAGGATGCCGGTGACATAGGCCGACGTTTCGGTTTCCTGGTAGCCGAGTTCAGAAAAGGAAAAAATGGAGTCGACGACTTCCTGGGTGAATTTGGCGCGGGCATCGACCATTTCCTGGGCTGCCTGCTTGAGCACGCCGGCGGAG
>JAEUQD010001035.1 GCA_016789925.1 Bryobacterales bacterium
ACGAGAATGTCGAGATCCGGATCGAGACGCCGGGCGCGGGAGGCAGCGCTGAGCCCGGCGGCGACACCGCCGATGACGAGAAGCCGCACGATTACTCCCGCTGGTTCTGCTGCACAAAGGCAAGGATGTCGAACTTGGTGACTTTGCGGTCGGGGAAGAAGCTATTGACGGCTTCCTGCTCGTCGTTAAAGATTTCGAACACGGTTTCGAGCTTGGTAAGGACCACGAGTTCGAGATTACGGCGGGTGAGGTTGACGAGTTTGAGCGAGCCGCCGGCTTTGCGGAGACCGGTGAAGCAGATGACCAGGGTGCCCAGGCCAGTACTGTCGATGTAGTCGACCTCCTGCAGGTTGAGGATGACCTGGGTGGAGCCGGCAGTGGCGAGCGCGCGAATCCTGTCTCGCAAATCGGTCGTCTCCTCGCCGGCCACCAACCGGCCGTTTACATCGAGAATGACAATGCCTTCGCGTTCCCGCCGCGCAATCTCTAAACTCATGCCACAATTCTATCGCCGGGATGGAGGACGGGTTCGGATCGCGCATCGATGCGGGGAAAGGCGACAGTGAAAATAGAGCCGCGGCCGGGCGCGCTGGCCACGCTGATCCGGGCATTATGGACTTTGGCGATCCAGGCGACGAAGCTGAGCCCGAGTCCGAGGCCCTTTTCGGGGTTGGGCTCGCCGTCGGGTACGCGATAGAAGCGCTCGAAGATCCGCGGCTGATGCTCGAGGGGGATGCCCCGGCCGGTGTCGGCAACCTCAAGGATGACTTCCTGATCTTTCGCGCGGACGCTGACGTCGATCTTGCCGTGCTCGGGCGTGTACTTGACGGCGTTTGAGATGAGGTTGGAGACGAGGCGTTCGAGCTGGACCTGATCGCCGCGGACCCAGGTTTCGGGATCGGTGGCGGTGGTGAGTTGAAGGTTTTTCTCTTCCGCGGCGATGAGGAGCTGTTCGACGACATCGCGGGCGATGGCGCCCAGTTCGACGGACTCGCTGGCCAGCGTGAGCTGCCCGGTTTCGGCTTGGCTGAGTTGGAGCAAGGTGCGGACAACCTTACCGAGGCGCTCACAGTCTTCCATGGCGGTCATCATGGCTTCGCGATGCTGCTCGACGGTTTTGGCGGTGAGCAGGGCCACTTCGAGTTCGCCGCGCATGGCGGTAATGGGAGTGCGGAGTTCGTGGGAGACATCGATGGAGAACTGGCGGACCTGGGTGAAGGAGTGCTCCAGGCGGTCGACCATGGCGTTGAAGCGTTCGATGAGATGGTCGAGTTCGTCACCGGCGCCACGCGAGGGGATACGGAGGCTGAGGTTGGTTCCGGTGATGGAGGAGGCAGCCTGTGCGACGTCGTTGAGCGGGCGAAGGGCGCGGCCCGCCATGGCCCAGCCGGCGATGCCGAGGCCGAAGACGAGCAATGGGACGACCGCGAAATACTGCTGCATGAACTGATCGACGATCTGGCGTTCGCGGGCCAGAGAACGACCGATGGACAGCACGAATTCCTTGCGGCCGTCGTCGAGATGGGGGCCGGTCCGAACGAGGAAGGGCTCGCCGCTGTGGGAGTATCGGGTGCGGTCGACGGTTTTGCCGGACTGGAGAATGTCGCGAACCTGGCCTGGGGACTCGACACCGAGTTCAACATAATCGGGAGAGACTTCAAGAACGGTGCCGAGTGCGTCGGTGAGCAGGAAGACACGGCGAAGCCGCTGGACAATGAACGCTTCCTCCTGGTCGTCGCGGTCGAAGAACCAGATAGGACGGTGACGTTCAACCCGGAGGTAGCCTTTGACGGCGGCCCACTCTTCGTCGAGGATGGCGGAGGCGTTCGTCTGGAGGGTGTAGTCGAGGGTCTCACGGAACAGCAGGCCAAGGCCGAGCACCAGGATGGTGAAGAGGATCACGTAGCTCAGCGTGAGCCTGAAGCGCAGGCCAAGCGCTCGGCGTCTGGCGGCCGATGGGGCGCCCACAAACGGCGCCTTTAGCCTTCCGCTGCGCGCTGCTCGACGGCTCGTTCCGGGGTGTCCAGGAGATACCCGACGCCGCGGATGGTCTGGATCATCTTAACGGGAAAGCGGTCGTCGATCTTGCTGCGCAGGTGGCGGATGTAGACGTCTACGATATTCGTGAGGCCGTCGTATTCGACGTCCCAGACGTGCTCGACGATCATGGTGCGGCTCAAAGGCCGGCCCTGGTTGCGGAGCATGTATTCGAGAATGGAGAACTCCTTGGGGGCGAGTTCGATGACCTGGCCGGAGCGGGTCACCTTGCGGCGGATGCAGTCGAGGACGAGGTCGCCGGCCTGGAGGCGTTCCGGAGTGGGCGTGCCGCGGCGGAGAAGGGCGCGGACGCGAGCGAGCAGCTCGACAAAGGCGAACGGCTTGACCAGGTAGTCGTCAGCGCCCAGTTCGAGGCCTTTCACGCGATCGTCAACGGCGTCGCGGGCACTGAGGATCATGACAGGAGGCGAGCTCTTGCGGTTGCGGATCTTCTTGAGAAGATCGAGGCCGTCCATGTCGGGGAGCATGAGATCGAGAATGGCGAGGTCATACTCAGTAGCGTGGACGTAGTCAAGAGCTTTGGTAGCGTCGCCGGCAATATCGACGGCATAACCGGCGCTTTCGAGGCCGCGGCGCAGGAAGTCCGCAATCCGCGATTCATCTTCGACGACGAGGATTCTCACTGAGATCTAAGATAACTCATCACCTGGCCTCGTGACAGCAACTTTGTTGGAGCTATGCTGGGGGAGTGAAGCGATGCTTCGCACTGCTGTTGCTGGTGGGTTGGGAGAGCCAAGCGGACGCGGAAACGGCTACGTCGCTACAGAAGCCCCTCGAAGTCGTGATCGCCGCTCCGAGTGTGGGCTCGGGCGCCATCGTGCAAGTGAGGCTCGGCTTGCCCAAGCCCATCCCGCTCTCGTGGGGCTCGATCGAGATGACCTTCGATCCTGCCGTGTTTGGACGGCCTATTGCGGCGGACGTTTTTAGTGCCGCGGGCGATCAGACCGGGTATGTTTCGATTGCGGCTGACCGGGTGCGAATCGAATTCAGAGCGGATTCCGGCGGGATTGGACGTCTTCCCGGCGTGCCGGCTCTCGTGGTGACGCTTCCTGTGATCGCGACCGGTGCAATTACTACGTCTCTGCGATTCAGCGCCGGTGAGAAACCGTGGAAGGATGTGTATGGGAACCAGTACACCGTGGCCGCGCAGACGGCGCAGTTCCGCGTGGCGGGGAACTTCTCCATCGCCGGTGTGACTCCCGGTGGAGGTCTGCTCCCGGCCGGAACCGCCGTGCGCATTGCGGGACGCGGCTTCACGCCGTCCAGCACCGTCCGCATTGATGGTGTCGCTCTCCTCTCCAGCCAGTTTCGTGGACCCAACGAAATCGAGATTACACTCACCGATCCGCTGGACCTCACTTCGCGGCGCGTGGTTGTGTCGGACCCGGTGGGCGGGCAGGCGGATTTCTTCCCAGCGCAGCGTGTCGACTGGCCGTGTACCTCGGCCACCGACTGGCAGTTCATCTTTCCGCAGCGGCTGTCGGTGCGCGGGAGCCTGGGCCTCACGAATTACTACTACGCGCTCCAAAACCCGTCGCTCGATCCGGTGCGCGTGACGCTGACGCAAACTGCGACAAGCTCAAAGGGCTTCTCAGGAACCGGCGACATTACCATATCTCCGGGAGGCACCTACTGTCACACGCCGGGGCCCTCGCTGGGAACCAGTTCTGTGAGTTTCACTTCCTCCCGTCCGCTCAGGCGTGGTTCGTTCGATTACCCTGGGGGCGGGGAGGGGATGAGCGGCCTGTCAGTCGCCTGGCCCAATGGAGTGCCTCGCTGCAGTGACCGGCGATTGGGATCGTCGCCGGAGTTCGCCTGCTGGCTTGGGCTTCGTAGCTCCAATGTGGGGGAGGTTCTCCGCGTCTCCTGGCATGACGAAGTGCCGTTCTCGGTCACCGCGACGACCGAGGGCGGCCAGTGGTTGATGGTATCTCCGGAACGCGGTACTGCCTGCGTCACAGGCCGCGCCGCCTGCTCGGGCGGCGACATTACGCTCAAGGCAAACGTGTCCTCGCTCGCGCCGGGAGACTACCAGGGCGTTGTGACAATCCAACCAGACGATCCCGTGCTGCTTCCCGTTGCGGTACCGTTCGTGATGCGCGTGGCCGAATCGCTAGTTTCTTTGAAAGATGCGCCCCCGTACCTGTTCTTCAATGCACGGCCCACCGATTCTCCGCCGCCCCCGGTCCACCTCGAAGTCACTGCAACCAGCGACGGCACACCCTTCACCGTTGCGGTGGACCCGGAGGATAGCAGTTGGCTGGTGGTGTCGCCCAAGCAGGGCGTCACGCCGGCGAAACTCGATGTGACAATCGATCCTCCGCAGGCGGTCGGCCGCACCAGGACCACAGCGTTTGTGGTGGTCAACGGCCCGGCCAATTCGGTGTCTGAAATCGTGGGCTTCTCGATCGCCCAACCGCCTGCCCTGTATTTCGACCACGGGCCGCGCATCTTTTGGGCCAAGTCCGGTGGTCCTAATCCTCCTCCGCAGAATATCCGTTTCAGCCTTAGCCACTGTACCGATTCCTGCAACTCGGAGGTGCGGGCTGCCGTGGAAGAGGAGGGTGAGGGCGGCTGGCTCAAGGCGACGCCCATCGAGCCTAACTCAATGCCTTCGGCCATCGAGGTTGCCGTGGATGTCACGGGTCTGGCGCCAGGAGTCTATGCCGGTAAGGTGAAAGTCGGCGTGCCCACCCGCCCCGAGTATCCGCCGTTTGAGACGCCGGTAACTCTCACGGTCTGGGGCGGCGAGCCGGCCATCGACATCTCTCCCGCCAGCGTCGAGTTGACGCTGCCTAGCGGATCTTCCGAGACCTCCCCGCCGCTGATCGCCGTGCGGAGCGGCCCGCTCCCGGTTGCGTTCACATCGACCGTCTCCACTGAGGATGGCAATCAATGGCTCTCTGTCCGGGATGACTACCACGGTCCTGCGCCGTACGGGTCCGCCTACGTCTTCAGCGATGCACAGAATCTCCCGCCGGGCATCTATCGCGGAGCAATCCAGATTCATGCTCCGCCCGGGACATCGACGCCCCAGCGCGTTCCCGTCACACTTAAAGTGACCGCGGCCACGATGCCCTATCCCGTCGCCGGACCGGCGTTTCCGGTTTCACTCGTCAACGCCGCCTCGCAGGCAGTGGGTCCCATCGCTGCGGGCGAGATTCTCACAATCCATGGGCTCAACTTCGTGCTGCCGCCGCCCGGACGAAAGGACGAGGTCAGCGTGTTCATCGACGATGTGAAGGCGCCCCTGCTCTACACCGGCCCTACGCAGGTGAACCTGGCGGTTCCCTACGAGATTGCGTCGAAACGCTCGGTTCGCATCTCGGTCGAAGCGGATGGTGTGCGGTCGATGACGAGCGCCGCGGTGGCGTCGAGCGCCCCCGGCGTTTTCACCGCCGATGGTTCGGGTGTCGGGCAAGCCGCGGCCTGGAATGCGGATGGCTCGGTGAACAGCGCGTCGAATCCGGCGTCCCGTGGGTCGATCCTCCGGGTGCTGGCCACCGGACTCGGGCAGACTACACCAACCGGTACGACGGGACGGGCAAGCGCCGACGATGGGCGCAAGCCAGTTCTGCCCGTCACCGCCAGGGTCGGCGGGCTCGCCGCGCCTGTGCAGCGGGTTCGGCTCGTGCCGAACCAGTTGGGCGACATTTTTGAGATCGACATCTACATCTCCGCTGAGGTGCCGGCTGGTCCCGCGGTGTCCGTCGTTGTGAGTGCAGGCTCCACTGCCAGCGGCGGCGGTGTCACGATGGCGGTGCGGTAGTCCGGAGTTATGCTGAAGCTATGGATCGCCGGCAGCAAGCCGAGGAGTTGGTCGGCGCGGAATGGGCGGAATGGTATTTTATGACACCCCAGGAGCGCTGGGCCGAATCGATGAAGCTGTGGGACATCTACCTGTCGATGGGAGGCACGCTCGACCCTGAACCCGATACTCAAAGCCCTTTCTTCGATGCGGAAGAATGGCGTGCGCTGTATGGTCATGGGCGGCCAGGCGTGCGTGTTGTACGGCGCGGCGGAGTTTAGCCGCGACCTCGACCTGGTCATTCTTCTCGACGAATCCAATCTGGCTCGCCTCGGCTCGGCGCTGGCTGACCTCGAGGCGTCCGCGATCGCGATTCCCCCGCTCCGGAGCGAACTGCTGCAACGTGGCCACGCAGTTCACTTTCGCTGCCAACGGGCGGATGTGAATGGACTCCGCATCGATGTCATGTCGCGTATGCGCGGTGTGGCCCCATTTGAAGAGCTTTGGGAGCGGCGGACCACGATCGAAACTGGGGGAGAGTTAGTCGATCTTCTCTCACTCCCGGATTTGGTCCTGGCGAAGAAGACCCAGCTTGATAAGGATTGGCCGATGATTCGGCGGCTGGTAGAGCAGTCGTTCTTCTCGGCTGCCGAGCCAACCAGGCAGGAGATCGCGTTCTGGCTGGCGGAACTACGATCCCCGGAACTGCTGATTCAAGTGGCGCGGCAGTATCCTGACGCCGCCGGGCGCAGTTCACGGGCGGCTGTGCAAGCGGCGCTTCAGGGAGATCCTGCTGCCGTCGAGGCTGAACTGGATGCGGAGGAACGGGCCGAACGGGCCGCCGACCGTCTCTACTGGCAACCTCTGATGAAGGAACTGGAGCAGGTTCGGATGTCGCGCCGGAACCAGGAGTGAGCGGTGATCGACGTTCTCCCCACTCGCAATCGCTTCGTTGACCACTGCGGCCCAGGGCCCCCCTGTTGTGACCCTCACGACGCCGGCCTTGTGGAATAGTGCCCACGGTCGTACGTTTTTCAGGCGGGGAATTGAGGAATAAGACGCACCGCTACTGGAACGTAAACGGTCAATAGACGGTTATTGGGGATTTTCAGGACCTTTTTTGTAAGAATTATGGCAGCCGACTTGCTCTAGTTCGCCACCATTCGGGTTGGGTGTTGGGCCAACCCCCATTTTGTGGAACCTGCGAAAAGGAGCGTAACGGATGTCAGAACCCACCGAAGGTGTCAGGGATCGGAAAGAAAGTACCGGGAGGCGAAGATTCTTTCATGCGCTCGCCAGCCTGGGCTCGGGTGCGGTTGCCGGGTTGGTTGGCGCCAAGATAGTCCAACCGGAGCAGGCGGAGGCGGCGGAAGTGCCTGCTTCGCTCACGGAGTCGAGCGGGACCCTCGTTCTCCGGATGCAACAGGACCTCGAACAGACCATCGCCAGCGGGCGCACGCCGAGCTGGCTCATGGTGGTGGACACGCGCAAGTGCATTGGATGCGACTCCTGCACGGTGGCCTGCCGGGCCGAGAATCCGACAGGGCCAGGCGGGAACTTCCGGCGTGTCATTCAACTCGAACAAGGAGCGGGTCCGGCAGCGTGGGCGATCTTCAAGCCGGTGAACTGCCTGCACTGCGACAATCCGCCGTGCGCGCGCGCGGTGCCCGCCGGCATGATCTGGAAGCGGCCTGACGGAATCGTCGAGTTCGACCACGCCAAACTGAAGGGCCCCTACGCACGCGCCGCGGCCGAGGCATGCCCGGTGCGGCTGGTGCAGATAGACGACGGCAAAACCTTCACCGAAACCACACCGGCTCAACAGCCCTATGAAATCCGGAGCTTCGTGGAGAACGGCCAGGTGCAGACCCGCAAGAAGGGAAGCAACGCCATGAACGGCGCGGCCCGGAAGTGCACCTTCTGCAGCCATCTGCTGGACATCAGCGTTCTTCCCGCCTGCGTCAGCACCTGCGTAGGCGGCGCCATGTACTTTGGCGACGCCAATAACGCGGGCAGCCTGATCCGGGAGATCACACAGGGGAGACGCACTTTTCGAGGCCATCAAAACCTGGGGCTGACGCCCCGGGTGATCTACTTCGAAGAGCCGGTGCCGGAAGCCACGCACATCGATTGCTCGGTTTGCCATTACTAAGGGGGGATGTCATGAGCCAAGACGAGAACAACCAGAACGCATGTACTGAGCAAAGGCCAGACCAGGCAAGGCGCGAACTCATCCGAACCGGCGCGCTGCTGGGGGGCGCCTGTCTTGCCGCCGCGATGAAGGCTGAGGGAGCAGGCGAGTTGAGGCACGCCCGCGCCACCGCCAAGCCTCACACCGCGGCCGACTACATCTACACGACCTGCCTGCAATGCAATACCGGTTGCGAGATCAAGGTGCGGATTCAGGATGGCGTGGCCGTCAAGATCGACGGCAACCCGTACGGTCCGCGGGCAATGGATCCGCACATTGCGTGGAACACACCGGCGACGGCGGCAGCACGGCTCAACGGAGTGATCTGTCCGAAAGGGCAATCCGGCATTCAGACCGCCTATGACCCCTACCGAGTCATCAAGGTTCTGAAGCGGGCCGGCGCGCGCGGCGAGGGGAAATGGACCACCATCAGTTTCGACCAGGCCATCTCGGAGATCACCGAGGGCGGAACGCTGTTTCCGCAGGATGGCGGCCGGCAAGTGACCGGCATGCGCGAGTTGTATGCGTTGCGCGACCCGAGGGTGTTCGCCTCGATGGCCACCGACGTAAGCGCGATCTGGGCGAAGCGGATGTCGGTGGCGCAGTTCAAAGAGAAGTACAAGGATCATCTCGACACCCTGATCGACCCGGAGCACCCGGATTTCGGACCCAAGAACAATCAGTTTGTGTTCAACTGGGGCCGGCTGAAAGCCGGGAGATCGGAGTTCTTCCAGCGCTTTGTCAGAGACAGTTTCGGTTCCGCAAACGCGCATGGACACACCACCGTTTGCCAGGGATCGATCTATTTCGCTGGAAAGTCGATGGCTGACCAGCCGTCCAACGGCAGTTGGACCGGCGGGGCCAAGGCGTATTGGATGGCTGACCTGAGCCATGCCGAGTTTGTCATCTTCTGGGGCGCGAACGTGCTCGACGGGAACTACGGGCCTCCGCTGAAGGTTCCCAAGATCATGCGCGGTTTGGCCAGCCAGCGCTTAAAGGTTGCCGTGGTGGACCCGCGGCATACCAAGATGGGCGCGAAGGCTTGGAAGTGGCTCCCCATCAAGCCCGGCGAGGATGCGGCGCTGGCGCTGGCGATGGTTCGCTGGATCATCGAAAACCAGCGCTACGACAAGCGCTACCTCGAAAACTGCAACCGGGCGGCCGCGACTGCCGACAACGAGCCAACCTGGAGCAATGGCGCCTGGCTGGTGAAGATCCGGAGCGACGGGTCGGCCGGAGGCTTTTTGCGGGCCAGCGAGGCAGGCCTTGAAGGTGACGCCGACACGTTTGTCTGCCTGCGCGAGGGCAAGCCGCTGGCATTCAAGTCGGACGACGCCACCAGACCCGCCGAAGGCGACCTGTTCGTCGACACCACCATCAATAACATCCGAGTCAAGAGCGGCCTGCAGATTCTGCTGGAGGAGTCCCGGCAGAAATCGATTCAAGAGTGGGCTGCGCTGTGCGGGCTGGATTCAGCCGACATCGTTGCGGTCGCCCGTGAGTTCACCTCCCATGGCAAGCGCGCGGTGGTCGAGATCCACCGCGGCGTTTCGCAGCACACCAACGGCTTCTACAACGTGCTGGCGACGATGGGCGCGCTGAACACGCTCATCGGCAATTCCGACTGGAAAGGCGGCCTGGTCTACGGTGGCGGCGCCTACGGCGAAACCGGTGGCACCGGCAGACCCTACCAACTGAGCGATCATCCCGCGAGGATCACTCCGTTCGGCATCGACATCATCCGCGGAGGAGCCAACTACGACACGAGCACCATCTTCGCGGGGTATCCGGCCAAGCGGCCCTGGTATCCCATGGCAAGCGACATCTATCAGGAGGTGATCCCGTCGGCGGGCGACGCCTATCCGTACCCGGTGAAGGCTTTGTTCCTGTACATGGGTTCGCCGGTGTACGCGCTGCCGGCGGGCCACTCCCTGATTCCGACACTGGCCGACCCCAGCAAGATTCCGCTCTTCGTTTGTAGCGACATCACCATCGGGGAAACCAGTCTCTACGCCGATTACATCTTCCCGGACCTGGGCTACCTGGAGCGCTGGGAGTTTCATCGAACCCATCCGTCGATCGTGCATCGGGTGTCGCCGGTGCGCCAGCCGGCTATCGCGTCTCCCAACGAAACGGTGCGCGTCTACGGGCAGGAGATGCCCGTCTCGATGGAGGCGGTATTTCTTGCAATCGCCGAACGGCTCAATCTGCCTGGCTTCGGACCCGGCGCCTTCGCCGGCAAAGGCGACCTCGTGCGGCCCGAGGATTTCTACCTGCGCATGGTCGCCAACGTCGCCTTTGGCGACTCGAGCTCAGGCACCGACGTCTGCCCCGACGCCAGCGAAGAAGAGATCGCCACGTTCCTGGATGCCCGCAAGCATCTGCCGAAGTCGATGTTCGACCCGGAGGCGTGGCAGCGAGCCGCCGGCGGCGACTGGTGGAAGAAGGCGGTCTACGTTCTCAACCGGGGCGGCCGCTGGTGGAGCTACAGCCAAGCCTGGTCTGGCGAGCAGGTTGTGGCTAAGTACGGAAGGCTCGTGAACCTCTATCATGAGAAGCCGGCGCTTCTCCGAAACTCGATGACGGGGCAGTTCCTCAAGGGCATTGCCACCTATCTCCCCATCCAGAACTCCGTCGGCCAGCAACTGAATCACGGTCAGGCGCCGCTTCACCTCATCACCAACCGGTCGATGCTGGCGTGCAAGAGCAGGACGATTTCAAACTACTGGCTGACCGATATTCAGGAAGAGAACTACCTGTATCTGCACCCCGCCGATGCAAACCGGCTGGGTCTGCGCGACAACGACCATGCATGGGTAGGCTCCGCATCCAACCCGGCAAGCTCCTGGGACTACGGACCAGGCCTCGGCAAACCCATGGTGGGACGCATCCGCACCACCGAGCGCATCCGTCCCGGCGTGGTGACCTTCGAGCTGGGGTGGGGCCATTGGGCCTACGGAGCCGCCAACCAGGTGATTGACGGCAACGTCATCCCCTTCGACCACAGACGAGGCAAAGGCATCCATGCC
>JAEUQD010001038.1 GCA_016789925.1 Bryobacterales bacterium
GACACCGATAACATGCCCGGCGCCGGATATCCTGTCCGCGGGTCGAATATGTGACTATATACCTTCCCGCCCGAAATAAAAAACTTTTCCGACGTTCCCGACGTCGACATCGACCGATTATTCAATATCAGCTCACTTACATGGCGGCCCGGCTGCTTGGGATGACGGATCTTCACCTTCCAGCCCGGCTCTCCCGGCGGTGCGCCGAGGCCATAAATACTACTGCCACCCGCCGAGATCAGCGCCGAACGGATTCCATTCTTGCTCAAAATCGCAACCACTCGGTCCAGCGCGTAGCCTTTCCCGATTCCGCCAGGGTCCAGTTCGACGCCCGGCTTGGCGAACCGGACCGTCATTTCTTCCCGGTTCAAGATCACGTTCTTGAAGCCAACTTTCGTCAACGCACCGCGAATTTCGGCCCGGTGCGGCAGACGGCCCGATCCTTTGTAAAAGCCCCAAACCTTCACCAGCGGCCCGACGGAGATGTCAAACGCTCCGTCCGACTTCCGGCTATAGTCCAGGCAGGCCGCCAGCAGATCGAAAAGCTCCGGAGTCACCCGCGTGGGCTGTTCGGCCGCTTCGCGGTTCATTCGGCTCCACTCGCTGCGCGTCTTATAGTTGCTCAGCTGATCGTCCAGCCGCCGAACCTCTTCGAACGCCTCGTCCACCGCTGCTTCCAACACTTGCCTACTGTCGTGATAAGCGACAATCGTGTACGTGGAACCCATTGCGTCCAGGCTGGATTCAATCCGGAGCGGTTCTCCGGCCTGAACAGCCCAAACGGCTAACCACAAAGGTAACACACACTTGCGCATGGCCCAATCATCCTGACTGATTTTTTTCGTCCGCGTCGCGCGGACGCCCCTTGCGTATACGCTTCAGCAGGGCACCTTCCTTACCCCGTAGTTCCAGGGGTAGGTCCGAATCGAAGTACAGGTCAGGCGTGCGGTACAGTTCCACCCGTTCGGCGATCAGTAGTCGAATATAACCCTTTGCTTTTTCAATCGCTTTCAGACACTCGATCTGTTCTTCCGGGCTACCCTTCACAGCCAGCCGCACATGAGCCTTCTTGAGGTCCGGAGCCACCAGAACTTCGGTCACCACGACCGACGACACACGCGGATCGCTCAATTCGTAGTTGAGTATCTCTTCGAGTTCGTTTCGTAACGATTCAGCAACGCGTTCGTTGCGGCGGGGGTCCACTAGCATCCATCATAACGCGGGACCAGGAAAATTAATCAACCCACTCCAATGTGGTGCTGATCAGCATCGGTCCCACCTCGCGAACCGCATCCCGTTCCACCGCTTGGAGTACCTGCTCGGCCAACTGCCGGCTCGACGAAACGGTCACCGCCGACAGCAAGGCGCTTTGCCACAGATCCTGGTAATCGATCTCGGCGATCGCGATATTGTGGTGGCGGCGAAGCCGCTCCTTGAGCGACTTCACGACATGGCGCTTATCCTTCAAGGAGTGCGCATGCTCGATGCGCAACTCCAGGGTCAATACGCCGACCGCGGGCATCGCGCCCTACACCAAGGCTTCGCTGGCCACCTTCTGTGTGACAAAGACCTCAAAAATGTCGCCTGCCTTGAGGTCGTTGTAGTTGGCCAGGGAAATACCGCACTCGAAGCCGTTCTTCACTTCCGTGACGTCGTCCTTGAAGCGCTTCAAACCGTCGATCTTCCCCGTATGGACAACGATGTTGTCGCGTAACACCCGAACTTCGGAACCGCGGTTGATGACGCCGTCCAACACATAGCAGCCGGCGACAGTTCCCACTTTGGTAATGCGGAAGACGTCGCGCACCTCGGCGCGGCCCTTGTAGACTTCCTTGAAGACCGGCTCGAGCATCCCGACCATCGCCTGCTTGATCTCGTTGGTCAATTCGTAAATGATCGTATGCAGCCGGACATCGACGTTTTCCTGCTCGGCCACCTGGGCGGCCGTACGTTCCGGACGGACGTTGAAGCCGATGACAATGGCCTCCGACGCCGAAGCGAGGAGCACATCGGTTTCCGTGATCGCGCCCACACCCGTGTGCAGGACCTTGATGCGAACTTTCTCGGTGGAGAGTTTCTGGAGCATTTCGCTCAGCACTTCGGCCGAACCGCCCACGTCCGCCTTGATAATCAGGTTGAGTTCCTTGGTTTCGCCCTCGCGCAACTGCTGATGCAGGGTTTCCAGGGTCAGCCGGTTGGATTTCGCCAACTGGGATTCGCGTTGCTTCTGCTCGCGGAACACCACAATCTGCTTGGCCTTTGCCGTATCGGTAATGACCTGCAAGGTCTCGCCGACATCGGGCAGTGATTCAAAGCCCAGCACTTCGACCGGGGTCGACGGCTCCGCTTCCCGGATCTGATCGCCGCGGTCGCTAACCAGCGCCCGAACCCTCGAGAAGACGGTTCCACAGATGAAGAAGTCGCCGACCTTGAGAGCACCATTGCGCACCAGCACCGTCGCCACCGGACCACGGCCGCGGTCCAACTTGGCTTCCAGTACCGTACAAATGGCCGGCCGTGTCGGATTCGCCTTCAGGTTCTGCATGTCGGCCAC
>JAEUQD010000060.1 GCA_016789925.1 Bryobacterales bacterium
TAGGCCGCGGAAATCTTCTTCGTCCACGCCACACTCACGTCGAACCGTTCGGCCAAATCGGCCAGAGTTTCCTCGCCCAGTGCGTACCGTTCCAATACCTTCCGCCGAAGGTCGTCTGAATAGGCCCTCGCCATGGTCAAGCTGCACGGAATCGTCGCCAGAGAGCCTATAGTATACCTGAAAATGCTCTAATCACGTGGTCAGGACTGTACGCTCTCGTCGGTCGGCTCAAAGAGGACAAGGTAGCCATCGTGCTGAAGATTGATGGCCTCGAGGAGCGACCACTGCTTCAGTTCCACGGCACAGATGGTCTTTTGCATCGAAACGCGGTGTTCGACCGGAGGGCCGGGCGGGCAGGAGACATCGGGCCGCCAGTTGAGGATCGCGAGACGCCCGTTGGGACGCAGGACTCGCCTGGCCTCTGCAAGGGCCAAGTCGGGGTGTTCGAGTTCATGCCAGATGTCGGCGAACAGGATGATGTCGCAGGATGCTGCTGGCAGATGGGTATCCGCGGCGCGGCCTTCGACGAAGCGGATATTGCGGGGCGTCTGGGGAGCAACGAGCCGGGCGTGGAGTTCGTCCAGAAGCCACGGTCTCCATTCAATGGCAAAGACAGGACCTTTCGGGCCCGTCCGACGCGCGATCGGGATGGCGTAGTAAGCGATGCCAGCCCCAATTTCGGCGACTGACATGGCGGGTTGAACGTCGAGATGGGCGAGTAATTCACCGGCGGGCAGCCAGTGCTCGCTGTCTTCGACGGGATGCGTGAGTACGGGACTGAACGAGGAACTCATAACATCCTCCGCCTCCATTGTGGACCTCTTCTCGAATTCGGGGAATGGGGTGATGGCAGAAATTCAACAAAAAGGGTCCGCAACACCCGTATTGGGTCCATAATAGAGTCGGAAAGGCTTGGCGTCAGCCTCCATGCCGGGAAACCGGCCTGCTGAACTGAATCAGACGCCAACGCCGCAGAGGTGTATATGCGGCAACCATTAGGAGAAATAACAGGCGAAGAAGAATACTTCCACGAATTGGAAGCCGAGTTGATCGAGAAGATGCGCGCGCGCGCCGAGAAGGAAGACCGGCGCCACTGCATGGCGGAGGCGGCGCACATCGAGGATCCCAAGATTGCAGAAGCCCTGACGGAGCTGGGATACAGCCCGGGGACGGTCTCGTTGCTGTGCCTGGCGCCGCTGGTGCATGTAGCGTGGGCGGACGGATGGGTCCGCCGCGGAGAACGGAAGCTCATCCTCGCAGTTGCGAAACTGCACGGAGTGATTGAAAACACAGCAATCTACAATAAGCTCGTCGAGTGGCTCGATAGGTCACCCGGCGAGGACTTTTTTGAAGGGTCGCTGCAGGTGATCCGGGAGATCATGGCCAAACTACCCGAGAGCGAACGGAATGCCAGGCGGAACGTTCTGATGCACGACTGCCGGGATGTTGCGCATGCCTCGGGGTGGCACTTGGGTGGGATCGGGGCCACGGAACGGAGTCTGATCGAGAAGCTGGACAAGCTGCTGGCGGACCGGCGTTAGCCAATAGCCCAGCCATGCCAGGAGGCATGCCGAGATGGAAGCGCCGGTGGCCAATATTGGCAAGGTGGCGGCGATCCGGGGTAGTGTTGTGGATGCCTACTTCCCGGAGCGGATCCCGCCTCTGCATCACCTGTTGGAGGTGGGTGATGCGGTCATCGAAGTAGTAACGCATCTGAGTTCGGACAGGGTACGGGGCATCGCATTGACCCCCACGCAGGGCTTGGCGCGCGGCGACCGGGTGGTCGATACCGGACAGACCCTCAGCGTCCCCGTCGGTGAACGCGTCCTAGGCCGACTGTTTAATGTATTTGGTCAAACGATCGACCGAATGGAACCAGTCACCGGAGGGGAATGGCGGTCGATCCACGCGGCGCCCATCCCTCTGGCGCGCAGGGCAACCACGGCGGAGATCTTCCAGACGGGAATCAAAGCGATCGACGTTTTGTCGCCATTGGAGCGTGGCGGCAAGAGCGGGTTGTTTGGAGGAGCGGGAGTCGGGAAGACAGTTCTGATCATGGAGTTAATCCACAACGTGATTGGGCACCATCGCGGCGTGAGTGTATTTTGTGGAATCGGTGAGCGTTGCCGCGAAGGCGAGGAGCTATACCGCGAGATCCAGGGCGCGGGGGTACTGGACAAGACCGTGCTGGTGTTTGGCCAGATGAACGACCCGCCAGGCACGCGCTTTCGGGTCGGGCATTCGGCGCTGACGATGGCCGAATATTTCCGCGACCAGGCGCGGCAGGACGTTTTGCTGTTGATCGATAACATCTTCCGGTTTATTCAGGCGGGGTCGGAGGTATCGGGGCTGATGGGCCAGTTGCCCTCACGGTTGGGATATCAGCCGACGCTGGGCACGGAACTGGCGAGCCTGGAAGAGCGCATCTGCAACACGGCCACGGGGGCCATCACGTCGGTCCAGGCGGTGTACGTGCCGGCGGATGATTTCTCCGACCCGTCGGCCGTGCATACGTTCGGCCACCTGTCGGCGTCGATCGTGCTGTCGCGCAAGCGGGCCGCCGAAGGGTTGTACCCGGCGATCGACCCGCTGCGGTCAGGCTCGAAGATGGTAACTCCGCCCATCGCCGGTGAGCGGCATTGCCGGGTGGCGCAGGCGATCCGGAGTACGCTCGCCAGTTATGAGGATTTGAAGGACATCATTGCCATGCTGGGGATCGAGGAGCTTTCGCAGGATGACCGGCGCACTGTTTACCGGGCGCGCCGTCTCGAGCGCTTTCTCACCCAGCCCTGTTTTGTTACCGAGCAGTTCACCGGGCACAAGGGGAAGCTCGTACCCCTGGAGGACGCCCTGGTGGGGTGCGAGCGCATCCTGGACGACGAGTTCGCGAAGTACCCCGAACAGTCGCTGTACATGATCGGATCG
>JAEUQD010000137.1 GCA_016789925.1 Bryobacterales bacterium
AGTTGTGGGATTGTGCATGGGGGTCACCTTGTGGTTGGGTTCTGCCTTTTTCCTAGGGTGGATAACCGCCATGCGTAGGGCAACCAACGCGCTAGAGCATGCACTCAAAGCACGGTATTACCAAGCTGACTCCTGCCCTGACGAAGATTCTATTAAGGGGGAGTGAACGGGCTCGCGTAGGCAGTAGATTCCATTTGAGCGAAATGGGGACGAGACTCGACTAGAGGTGAAGGTCGAAGCGGATCAGCCCCGTCCCTGTGGTCGGGACCGAAGCGGGTCGACCGAAGCGAGTCAGCCTTCCATGATGCAGGCTGTTTGTGTGACGAAAATGTGCGGTGTCGCCTTCCGCGAGCTTCGCTCTGCTCCTTTCGCCTCCGACAAGCCGTGAATCAGAGCCCCGCAGGCGAAGCGTCAGTCATTGTCTAGCAGGCTTGTTCGACTTGGGATGGCTGCTTGTCACGTCCCCCGAGACACTGGCGGCGGCGGCTCCGATCACGCCCAGTTTCTGGACGACTGCGCTGCGCAGCATCTCGGACTCTTGAAAACCTGGAAATCCGCTCCGGCTATGAACCCGGCAATGTGATCGGCGGCCTCAACGATGTCGTTGAGATACAGGCTCTCATGCCGCATAGATGAGATGAGCTTCTTCAAGCACGGCGGTCCTGATCAGAGGTTTCAGTCCTTTCTTCGAGACCAGATCCACCTTCCGGCCCAGGAGCCGCGACAAGTCCAACATCAATCCTGCGTAGTCGACCAGATCGACATTCGCGTCCGGCAGGAACTCCACCAGGAGGTCGATGTCACTTTCGGGTCGCATCTCGTTCCGCACCGCCGATCCGAAGAGCGACAGCTCCTTCACGCCATACTGCCGGCAGAGATCTGCCAACTTGGCCTCGTCGACCGGTGTGCCGCCTAACTGGAGTGTCTGGCTCATGGACGCTTCCTTCATTATGCCGGAGTCCCGAACCTCGATCACTGTTGGTTGCCCGCCAAGCGCGGCGGTGGACGGACACACGGAGCGCTGGGTGCAGGGTGGCGGGGTCGGGGTCGACCTGCCTTTGGGGGTTGTTTTCGCCTTTTGGACGCTACCGTTTGGTGAATTCGTCGCGCTGTTCGCGGATTCGTTTCACCAATTCGGGGTTCTTGAGGACCTCGGCGATGAGGGCAGCGTCGAAATCCTCATCATTGAGCTGGGATTGCTCCGATTTGGCATTTCGTTTCGCATCCTGTTGAGCCCGTTGAATGATCCGGACATCGTGGAGCGCTCCGAGGGGCGCCTGGAGGTCGTTAAAGTGGATGTCGGAGGCCATCTGGAGGCGCTGGAGGCGCTCGAGTTCGCGCAAATTGGCGCGATAGGAGCCTTCGAAGCGGGCGTAGTAGCGCTGGTAGAGCGCGGCCTGCTTTTCGGTGTCGGGATGGTTGAGGGGGTCCTCGCCGAGGGATTGATCGAGCAGGGCGTTTTCTAGTTTGAGGACGCGCTGCATGTTCCAGGCGGAGATGAGGATGCGGCTGTAGGTGAGTTCCTGGAGGAAGCCCGTGGGGGCGAGGGAGAAACGGAGTTCGGCCTCGAGGGCCTCGAACTCGGGGCGGTCGAATTCGGTGACGACCGGGTGCATACTGGTGAGTCCATGGCGGGTGGCATTGCGCGACGACGCGGCTTTGCCTTCGGGAGAGATCGGACCGGTTTGTTTGGACATGATATTTCTCCTGGCTAGGTTAGAAATGAAAAAAGGACCGGGTTGTGGTCGACCGCGGTGGGTCGAGACAATCCGATCCTTCTGTCGTCAATGTAGCATGGGGTGTCAAGGAGGGGAGGGGAGCGGGGATGCGGGGGTGGGGTTGATTTCGTTTCGCAAGTGATTGAAAAGGCTGGGGAAAATAATTAAAACTAATTAATTAATCGACTTGTGAACGCAATAGTTCGGACATTTGCATCAGTTACCTGGGAGGCAGGGGTACTGCTCTTCTGGTTCTCGCCTCGACGTTCTGCTGCATGGTTTTCGCTTCGTTCGCGGTGAAGAGCAGGTACGCGGTTGCCAGGTCCTGCGCCTGCTTCTGAGTCCATGCGGCGCGCATGATCCCTTGGCCGGAATGCTCCCTGCCCAGCAGGTGGCCGATCTCATGGGCCAGCACGTGGCCCAATACGCGATATCGGGTCCAACTGCCCTGGCTCAACACGCGTTCGTAATAGACATAGGCGTACTGCGCGAATCCTCCCGGCGTTCCACCCAGGGCCATGCCGTTGGCGGAGGCCGAGACCTTATGGTCCGGCGTCGGCCTGGCGACGATTCTGACTGAAACGTCCACCCGGCCCGTATCAGGGGGACATTCGCTCCGGCAGGTGACCCAGCTCGTCGCCACACCTGCGTGGTTCAGGATGCGTTGGGCGACATCGGTGGCGATGGCAATGCCCGTATCCTCGATTCCCACCTGATCGATCACCATGACATGCAGAGCCGGGCTGGCGGCTTCCGCGGTCCAAGACGTTCCGAGCAGGAACCACACAATCGAATGACTTCTCACGGCTCACCTCCCGCGTTGGCGTTTGCCTGTAAGGCAGGAGGAACCGGAAAAAGCGGCCAAATTTCCGGCGCGATGGTGTAGAATCGGGAAACAAAAAGCTGGGACCACTCCGATGGCAGGTCAGGCAGCCGGACAAGTTACGTTGCTGCTGCACCAATTAAAGGGCGGCGATCAGGATGCTTTGGCGCAGCTGATGCCGCTGGTCTACGGCGAACTTCGCCGGCTCGCCGGACACTACATGCGCGGCGAACGTCCTCACCACACCCTGCAACCCACGGCGCTCATTCACGAGGTTTACCTGCGGCTGCTCGGGCAGTCCCGCATCGACTGGCAGAGCCGCTCCCATTTCGTCGCGATCGCCGCGCAGACCATGCGGCGTGTTCTGGTCGACTCCGCGTTGCAGCGCAAAGCCCGCAAACGGACTACGCCCGCGAACATGGCCTGGCTCGATCAAGAGACTCCCGAATGCGCTCTCGATGAAGTGCTGGCTATCGACGATGCGCTCGCTCGTCTCGCCACGCTCGATGCGGAACAGGCCCGGATCGTCGAACTGCGTTACTTCGGCGGACTGACCGTCGATGAAACCGCCCAAGCTCTCGGCGTGTCGCCCCGAACCGTCCGGCGCGAGTGGGCGACTGCGAAGCTCTGGCTGCGGGCGGAGCTTTCCGGAAGCAACACGGATGACTCCTGACCGCTGGCTGCAAATCAAGGAGATCCTCAACGCCGCGCTGGAGCGGCCGAAGAGTGAACGCTTCGCCTACGTCGAAACGGTTTGCGGCGCCGACACAACGCTGCGGGGCGAAGTCGAGCGCCTGCTCGCCCAGGAAACTGCGGAGAGCCTCGCCAGCCCCGCCGCTCAGTTGTTCCGACCCATAGACGCACTGACTTCCGGAGAAATGTTCGCCCAGTACCGGGTTGAGAAGAAAGTGGGCGAGGGTGGAATGGGGGCCGTCTACCTCGCCCGCGACACCAAACTGGGCCGCAACATCGCCCTCAAAGTCCTGCCGGAAGCCCTGGCTACTGACGCCAACCTCGCTCGCCTCAGGCGCGAAGCCAAGGTGCTTGCTTCGCTCAACCACCCCCACATCGCGACCATCTACGGACTCGAGCAGAACGCCCTCGTGATGGAGTTCATCGAAGGCCCGACGCTGGCCGAGCGCATCGACCGCGGCCCGATTCCGCTCCCCGAGGCTTTGGCCATTGCCCGCCAGATGGCCGAGGCGCTCGACTACGCCCACGAAAAGGGTGTCATCCACCGCGACCTGAAGCCCGCCAACATCAAGATCGCCCTGGGTGGCGGCGTGAAGGTGCTCGATTTCGGTCTCGCGAAAATGGTCGACCCCGATGGCCAGCCCGTCGCCGACTCCGTGCTGTCCGTCGAACGTCTCGGCGCCGGAGCCATCCTCGGGACGCCCGCCTACATGGCCCCTGAGCAAGCCAGCGGAGGAACCGTGGACTGGCGCGCCGATGTGTGGGCCTTCGGCGTGGTGCTGTTCGAGATGCTCACCGGCCAGACCCTCTTTGGCCGGGGCGCGGTGAGTGACACGCTCAGCGCCGTCCTCAGCCATGTACCCGACTGGGCGCTGCTCCCGAAAGACACGCCGCATTGGGTGCGAAACCTGCTGCGCCGCTGTCTGGAGCGCGACAAGAGCAAACGCCTGCGCCACCTGGGCGACGCCTGGCAAACCGGCGATTCGGGAGAACCGCCCGCCGCTCCTTCGCGCTTGCCCTGGATTGCCGCTGCCGGCATCGCGCTCGTCGCGATCCTGGCCTCGTGGTCGCCCTGCCGCACACCGCAGGCGCTCTCGCTGCGCTTCGACATCGACGCCGGTGGCGTCCCGAACTCCATCGCTGTCTCTCCTAACGGAATGCGGGTGGTCTTCCGGGCCGGCGACATCCGGGCGGCCACGCCGCTACTCACGCGCCGTCTGGACGACGACCGGACGATCCCGCTGGCCGGTACCGAGGGCGGACGCGATCCTTTCTTTTCTCCGGACGGGCGATGGCTCGCCTTCTTTGCCGACGGCAAGCTGCGGAAAATATCCATCGACGGCGGTCTCCCCGTGACCATCTGCGACGCCTTAAACGGGCGCGGCGGCGCCTGGGGCGAGGATGGCTCCATCGTCGTCGCCCTCGATGTCACAGGCGGACTCTCGCGGGTGGATTCCAACGGAGGCCAAGCGCAGTTGATCACGGGACTCCACGGTGAAGTCGACAGCGGCGAGGCCCACCGCTGGCCCCAGATGCTGCCACAGGGGAAAGGGGTTCTCTACACCGCGCTCAGCGGGCAACAGACCTCGCTCTGGATCCTTCCACGGGGCAGCACCCGACCGAAGATGCTTCTCGCCAACGCCCGCGACGCCCGCGTCCTGCCGGGCGGTCAGCTGATCTACTTCAAGCAAGGCTCTCTGCAGGCCGCGCCCATCGATATCGACCGGCTTGCCCTCACCGGTCCCGGCGTGCCTCTGCTCCCCAACGTCGCCCCGTTTCTGAACGCGCGCGCTTCCTACGGCCTTGCTCGCTCCGGCACGCTCGTTTACGTTCGCGGCGGGCAGGAACCGAACCGCGTCGTCTCGTGGCTGGACGCTTCGGGGAAGCTCGAACCGCTCCTCGCGGAGTCCGGCCGGTACCTCACGCCCCGGTTGTCGCCCGACGGCAAGCGCCTGGCCGTCGCCATTGAAAAGGGCGACGGGGCCAACGTGTGGGTGTACGACATCGTCCGCGACACGATGATCCCCATGCCGGTGGGCGGGGAGTACCAGTTCTACCCGGTGTGGTCCCCGGATGGGCAACACCTCGTGTTTCAGTCCGACGGCCAACTTGCCTGGACGCGGGCGGACGGTAGCGGACCCATCCACTAACTTCCCGGCACTCGTCAGGCATTCCCCGGGTCCTTTTCCGCCGACGGCCACAGGCTCTACTTCCACCAGGCCACACGCGGAAACTATGATCTTTGGGATGTCACGGTCGATACGGCGCAAGGCCGCTTTGGAAAACCGCGCCGCCTTACCGACGATCCCGTCCTCGAACAGAATCCGGCCGTTTCACCCGATGGTAAGTGGCTGGCGTATGCGGCCCCCATCGAATTGACTCGCCCGGCAGTGTACGTGGTTCCGCTGTTGGCCGATGGCCGCATCGGGGCAGGGAAGTGGCAGATTTCGAGCAGTCCGGGGTGGGAACCGGTTTGGGCAAAGGGTGGCCGCGAGATCTTCTACCGGCGGATGGGCGGCGGCTTCATGGTGGTCTCTTATTCGGTGAGAGGCGATGTTTTTATCCCGGAAAAGCCGCGGGTATGGTCCGAGCAGCGCACGTCGTTCGGAAATACGCACGTCATTTACGATCTGGCCCCCGGAAGCAGGATGGCCGTCCTTCTGGATGTCGAACCAGAAACACCCAAACCGGAAACGCACCTCCGTGTCGTCACGAATATTCTGACCGGCCTCAAAGTTAAGGAATAACCACGGCACTTATTGTAGTTTCCCCGCCAAGAGTTGACACAATCCAAGGGTTGAGGAGCCACGAATCGGCCCGCCGATGGACACCGAGGCTATCAGAAAACCGGCACCATCCCGTCTTCGATCTGGCGATCCTCTACGCCGGTTTGGGTGACGCGGCGAACGCTGTTCAATGGCTGGCGGAGTCGGCCAAGCGGGTGGACACTACACCATGTACCTGGAAGTGGAACCGGTCTTGAACGGCGTCCGGCATGACCCGCACTTTGCTGAACTTATTCACCAATTGGACCAGCCGTGATCACGCGATCCACCTCAGTTTGCGCGTATGCAAGCCTGATTCTTCTTGTCCTTCGCCGCAACGAGTAGGGCGACGGCGGATCCATGATGGGGATGGTCTTGCACCAACGCCGCAACCGGGACCGACATGTCCAGAAAGACGTTCACTGTTCTGCCAGCTTCCACATCCGATCTTCGCGGTCATCCTCAATCAGACGGCTCCAATCGTACCCTCTGGGCAGTTTGCCCCGGCGGATCAGAAGCCCGTCACGAGTGACCAGAGATGCGCGCTGCTGAACCGGTTTCAGAACTACTCCTTTCGCCGTCTCCTGGACCTCCAGGTCCGTCCCCTCCTTCAGGCCATGCCGATCCCTGACAGGCTTCGGCAGGACGACGCAGCCCGCTCGGTCGATCTTCAGCGTCATGCCAGTTCAATGTGGCACTTGCCATCTCGACTGGCAAATCAGTCCGGGTGCGGGAGGGGAACTGACAGTGACTGGACTGCGACCCTAAAGTGAGACACGCGACCAAGGGACAGGTTTCATGGAAAGGAGAAACTGGTCCTCGTTAGTCCCGATTCCCTTCATAGGGGGTTAGTGTGGGTTATCCTTGTCGCCCTTGAGGGCGTTGCCTTCTTTGATGAGGGAGTCGATTTTGCTCGAATCCAGACGGTTCGCCTTCATCTTCTTGAGCGCTTCTTCCACATGTTTTCGCGCTGCTTCTGCTTTCGGATCTCCAGCCATAGTTCCCTTCTCTTCCTTTCGTTGGTCAGTATTCCCGTGCCAGCTAGCCGTAGTATTGGATCACATTCTTGATCGTGTCTTGCAGACTTGTCCTGGTCGGCACGCTCGAGTACTTCGCCAGGTAGGCTTTGGCATCAGTCACGAACTTCTTCGCCTTGCCAATCGACTTTTTCGCGAGCGGGTTGATAGTCGCCGCGTCTTTTTGAACGACAAAGGTGTTAAAGGCATTGATGGCCGATTGTGACGTCGTATAGGCCGCTTTCGCGGATGCCACGGCCTGGTGATGCTTCACTGCCTCTGCTTTGACCGTACCCGCGAAAGGAGCACTGGCCGCTTTGCCTTTGGTGTCGTAGGCCTTCATCATGTTGCTCCAGGCGGTTTCGAACGTGTCTTCGATCGTTTTAAGATCGTCAGCCGCCTTCTTCAACTTGGCCAGCTCCGAATTCACCTTAACGACGTGCGCGTCGGTTTGCTTTCCCATGGGCCCTCCTGAGATCACATTAGATGTGTGCCGTTATTGAATCACGTGCTTGATCGGTTCGTCAAGATCGTTGGGGCCGTTGGGGACCGTTGGGGACCGTTGGGGACACAGGGTGCGCGACATAGAAATCGCGATTTGACGGCGTGTCGCGGTGTGGCTGCCCTGGCTCGTCGCGCGCAAGCGCCGCCCCGCGCTCCGCGCCCAGAGTGCCCCTATCCTTTCCTCACTCGGCGATTCCCGCGGGTAGGCCAACTCTTCCGCGTTTGCTGGTGCGGAGCTCTCAGATCAGAAGCTAACGGGGGACGCCGGCAGCCGGAACAGGGAATGCAGCGGCGGCAGGCAGAGGAAGCGAGATTCACAAGTAAGCCGGCGCACCGCCGGAATGCTCTGGTGGAAATTGAGCGCCTCTGGTACCGCTGGCGGAAGACGCCGCCCGGACAGCAAGTCGCCGGTCAAACCAATTCCTTCTTCCACAACATCACGTTAAAATACAGCTTGTACGCACCCTGACTGCCGCCGTCGATTTTCAATTCGTGTGTGTAGCCGTGCTGGTCCAATTGGCCTTTTACCGGGTATTGCTTCTCCTGGACCAGCCCCGCTTTGTACGGGAAAAGCCACTCCGAGTTCTTTCCCACCTGGTCGTCACCTAACCCGAACAACGCAGTCACGCCCTCCGGAACCCAACCTATCAAGATATCGCGCATAAACTCCGGCAGTACGTGGTTGTCCGGCGACGCCCCCATGAAGGCTGCCGCGGCTTCGTCGAGTTTCTTTTCAACCTCGAGTATCGCCTTCCGGACCTTCTCCTCTGCTTCCTCATCCGATCCCCAGTCGTGCTCCATCGCCACAACCGCCAGAAATACGGGCGGAGTGAGTGAATCGGCGATCTGGCCCCCTTCGATTCTTACCGTACCTGAGTCGACGCTATCATACGGGCCAAACTTCACAACTTTCGATCCATTGGTCGAAACGAGTCCGATGATAAAGTAGGGCTCGTCAGATCCAGAAGCTTGGTCCCAGTCGGACTCTTCCTCACATCGGAAACCAACAAAGTTCACCTCCACACACAACGTCTTGGACGAAATGCCGGGTCCGCTCAGAAAGCGTATTTCGCCGCCGGAATATTTTCGGAGGGCCTTGCTCCCGTCAAACTCCACTGGTCCCAATGGAAAACCCAGAGGGCCGCGAATGCCCTTGTGGTCTCTGTACGTCAAATCAATCCCGGCTGTCTGGATCTGCCGGAGAAACGATCGCTCTGACGACCCGGTCATTTTCGCCAACTGTTGGGCGGATCGTACGCCGCACCTTGTCATCACTTCTCGTACTTGTAGCGCCATGGCAACCTTCGCTCACCTTGCCTATTGCAGAGCGACCAACACTGGGATCGTTGCCCGGCCGTTATCGAGGGCCCGCAGCGCCTTGCCAACCACTGCACCCATCGCCCGCATAGCGTCGCTGGCCTTCATTGCATGCCCGGCGCTCGGCGAAGTGGTGAGTAGATCCCCGACTTGGATCGGCCCATAGTTGGCGTCCACCTTGCAGAACACCTTCCCAATCAGCGCAATCGGCTTTCTCCCAGTTTGTGAATGTTGCTTGTCGAGAACGATGCCCGGTTTGTAGTCGCCGGCGCCGGATATGATTCCCGCGACGTGCCTGTCGTACGCCTCAGTGCTCACGCGGAGCGCGCCATCGCAGTCGAGCACCATGACGGTTCCGGCTTCGGCGGCGTCCGGGTCGACGACATCAAAGTCCTCGGCGCAATCGGCATTCGGGAGCACAATGTCCACGCCTACGGAAAGCTGGCCGCTCACCCAAACGTTGCCTTCAAAGAACCCCGCATGCCCTTTGTTCCCAACTTTCTTGGCGTAAACCGCTGCTCCCGTTCCGGCCGGATTTGCGTTGTAGGCAGCGACGGCGGCCATTGTTGGTGAGTCTGTGCCCGCGTGAAGCGCTTCCCCATTCGTACTCAACGCCTCCACGCCGGTTCCGTCCTTGCTGACTCCCTTCACACCCGAGCCTGTAGTAGCGACCCCGGCGACACCAGTGTTCGTCGCCTCGCCCAAGACACCAATCCCCGCGGCGGACTGGCTTACTCCGTGCACGCCATGCCCATTCTTGGCTACGCCTCTGACGCCCACTCCGGTGCCCCATCCTTCCCCCAGCACACCAACACCCCCAACCGTGCTGTCGCTGATTGATGCAATGCCGTGCCACCCCGTGCCGCGAGCGCGTATTCCGACATCCTCGCCGATGGCATGAATCGCATCACTGCCTTTACCCGTCGATGTTGCCTTGATCGCTGTACTCTCTTCGCCGTTCGAGACTGCCACGACGGCCACACACTCTTTACCCGTTGCGTTTGCTCCGACCGCAACGCTTTTATCGCCAGTTGAGCTTTCCTGAATCGCCATTTCTAGTTCTCCGTCAAAGTGGAATTGAACAGCACTCACCAGGGCTGGCCGTATCGACCAGTCGGGACAATCTCAGTTGGTGATCGCCGTGAAGAGAGTTTGTCACCTGCCCAGTCGCGCAACAAGAGCATGAATATGCGTTTTTAACGTTAGGTCAGCTTTCGCGCAGAGCCTTGCCAACCGCCGCGGATTTCGAGTGCACGTGCAGACAATCGTCCGGTAACTTTCATCGGCACACCGCCCCGGACGGAAACTCTCAGATAAGTGGGTTTTTGCTCTATCAACGGCACGCTGTGCTGGCGCGTCTGCACCGCTTGAATGAATTCAGTGTCTGTAATCGAGAACCAAGCCATCCTATTCCTCCCTCTCTTGAACTGCCAGCAGCATCAGCCCCGCTTCACGCCGGGCTCGGCGTACTTGATCGGCGGCCAATCCCAATGGTTCTGGCGCGCCAGGGACTCGCTCCGGCCGATGTCGTCGACAGCTTTCCACCCGGGATCTCCATTGAACCAGCAGCGTCGCGTTCGCGAAGATGCGCGCGGACGCGAGATCGAATACGCTGTCGATCTCCACTTTCTTCAGAGCCGTTGCCGTCCCGGGCGAGACTCCCAGCAGCGTGTCGGTCGGGCCGCGCAAGACTTCAAGAGGCGAAAGGTTCGCCGACGAAGTAACGAGGAAGTGACTAACTGAGGCCATTTTCTTTCGCCTTTCCTCGAATTCACGGCCGGCCGCAGCTCTCACGAGATCGAGCCGAAAGAATGGAAAATCGGCGGCGAGAAATCGACCGCCCATTGACCCGCGTCAACCTCGTTCGACAGCTTCAACGTCGTGCCGGAGACTTCTTCGATTCTCGTAGTCTTGCCATTAATGAAGAGCCAGTCTCCGCGGCGCAGACTCGATCCCTTCCCGCTTAACTCGATGGGTAAGCCACTGGTTCGACCAGTGAGACTCGAAGAGGTTTGACCGTTGCTGGAGTAGAATCCTCTCCAAGTGGCTTGATGAACCACAAGGAGAGGATGTAATGTCAGAGCTTTATCAGAGCCTATCCCATT
>JAEUQD010000144.1 GCA_016789925.1 Bryobacterales bacterium
ACTCCGAAAGGTCGACCGTTCGCCGCTGGCCTGGCCTGACCTGCCGACGGAGTTCTGCCTGCCTCCCTGGCTCTTCGCCCGCTGGCAGCATGCCTTTGGCCCGGCGCGCACGGCCGCCCTGGCCGCCTCGCTCCTGACCCCTCCCGAGACCTACATCCACGTGCCCAAGGGCCGTGAGGCCGAGGCGGAACCTCTCAACGTGGAACCTACGGAGGTGCCCGGTTGCTTCCGGCTCAAAGGAGACTCGCCGGGCCCGTTCCGGATCCAGGACATCGGTTCGCAGGCGGTGGGTCTCCTCCTGGACCCTCAACCCGGCATGGTCGTTTTGGACGCCTGCGCCGCCCCGGGCAACAAGACCGCTCAACTGCTCGAATCGGGCGCGCGGGTGGTTGCCTGCGACATCAGCGCCGGCCGTTTGGCATCGCTTCAGTCATACGGCTGCTCTCTGGTGGTGGCCGACTCGGCCCGGCTCCCGTTCGGGATCCGGTTTGATCGGATCCTCGTCGATGCGCCCTGCTCGGGAACGGGTACGATCCGGCGAAACCCGGAAATCAAGTGGCGCGTCCGGGAAGAAGATTTGCCTGCCCACCGCGAGCGCCAGTTGGCCATCCTCCGGGCGTGCGCCAGGGCGCTGGCACCGGGGGGACGTCTGGTGTATTCCACATGTAGTCTCGAATCGATTGAAAACGAGGAGGTTATCGAACGGTTCCGGAGATCGTCGGGACTGGGGCTGGAGGAGACGGTGAGGCGTGTTCCCGGCGAGCAACCGGGAGATGGTTTTTATGCCGCTGTGCTAGCATGAAGGGGAGTGCGTAAGTAGTTGACGGGTCTATCCTTGTGATCCAAATCCAGCCTTCCATCCTGTCCGCCGATTTTGCTCGTCTCGCTTTCGATATTGAGCGAGTCGAGACAGCCGGCGTGTCGATGTTGCACGTCGACGTCATGGACGGGCACTTCGTCCCGAACATTTCACTCGGTCCGCCGGTGCTGCGGTCGCTACGGAAAGCGACCCGCCTTCATCTCGATACTCATCTGATGATCGAAGACCCGGATCGTTACCTCCAGGACTTCGTCGATGCGGGCGCTGATTCGCTGTCGGTCCACTGGGAAGCCTGCCGCCATTTGCACCGCACGCTCGAGTCAATTCGGAAGTTCGGTATACCCGCCGGCGTCGTGATTAACCCGGCGACTCCCGTCCGCCATTTGGAAGAAGTGCTTCCCATGGTTGACTATGTGCTCGTGATGAGCGTCAATCCTGGTTTTGGCGGACAGCGGTTTATCCCCGGCGCATTGGCCAAGCTCGAACAGTTGGTGGCATGGCGGCGCGAACTGGGACTCGATTTCAAGATTCAGATTGACGGCGGTATTTCCGCCGAGAATATCGCCGGTGTTGCGCGGGCCGGCGCGGATTGGATTGTGGCCGGGTCGAGCGTCTTCGGCCAGAAAGATCCCGGCGGGGCCGTCCTGGACATGCGGCAGCGTGCTCACGAGGCCTTGTCGGTTCGTGTTTAGAAGGAGTTTTCCATGATGAGGGTGCGTACCGCAGTAATCCTGACGCTGGTGGCCGTGCTATTGACCGGTTGCGGCTTCCGGCGGAAAAAGTACGAGAATCCGATTTCGAAAGACACCGAACAGCCGGACAAAGTCCTGTTCGACAAAGCCATCGCCGATATCGAGAAAGGCCGCTATGAAGTGGCGCGGCTCACTCTCAATACGCTGATGAACACCTACGACACCAGCGAGTATATGGCGAAGGCGAAACTGGCCATCGCCGATAGCTGGATGCGCGAAGGCGGATCGCATGCAATGGCTCAGGCCGAAGCGGAGTACAAGGATTTCATTCTCTTCTATCCCACTCTCGAGGAATCGGCGGAAGCGCAGGAAAAGGTCTGCAACATTCATTACCGGCAGATGGAAAAGGCCGATCGCGACATCACGCACGCACTCCGCGCCGAGGATGAGTGCCGTAATCTTCTACAGCAGTTTCCCAACTCCAAGTTCGCTCCCCGTGTCGCTCAGACCCTGCGCAACATTCAACAAGTCATCGCCGATGGCGAATACAGGGTCGGCGAGTTCTATTTCAAAAAGGGTAGTTTTCCCTCGGCCGCCAACCGGCTCGAGTCCATGGCCAATCACTATCCCTTGTTTAGCGGCGCTGACGAGGCCTGGTGGATGACGGGTGAAAGCTACGGCAAACTCGGTCCGCGCTTTCGAGACAAAGCCGCGAATGCATATCAAAAGATCGTTCGCGACTATCCGCTCAGCGCGCGCGTGGACGAGGCCAAAGACCGGCTGAAGTCGATGGAGAAGGAAATTCCCGACCCCGACCCGATCGCGATTGCCCGCATGAAGTACGAAAAGGAAAACTACGTCAAGCCGGGTATGATGGCGCCATTCTGGGGTGTCTTCCGCAAGAGTCCCGACGTCTCGCTGGCCGCGAAGTCCGGCAACCCGGCGGTGACCAGCCTGCGGCCGACCATCCCGGTCAGCGTACCGTCGGCTGAGACCGCCGCCGGCGGCGCCACGGCCGATATTCAGGTGGGAACCGTCGGTCCGAATAGCGCTCTGGACACCCAGCCGGACGCCCGCGCCAATCAGCCCGCCGCCGCGGGTGCGGCCGCCTCCTCGGAAGCAAAGCCCGCCGCCACGCCGGAGGCCGCGCCGCAGCCGGCCCAGCAAAAAGGAAAGAAGCAGAAGAAGGCGAGGAAGTGAGCAGCGCATCCAGCCGCATCTTGCTGGCTGACGATTCTCCCAACGCCCAGCGGATGGGCGAACGGATCCTGAGAGAAGAGGGCTTCGAAGTCGTCACCGTCACCAACGGCGACACGGCCCTGATTCGAATTCCCGATGTCGACCCCGATGTCGTGATTGCCGACGTTTATCTGCCAGGGCAGTCCGGTTTCGACCTCTGCCGCCACATCAAGGGCCGGCCCGAACTCCGTCATGTTCAGGTGGTCTTGACGGCGGGCATGCTCGAGCCATTCAATGAAGAAGAGGCAACGGCTGCCGGTTGCGATGGCATCCTCAAGAAGCCGTTTGAGGCCAGTGTCGTCGTCGACCTGATCAAGCCGCTGATCGACGCCTCGCAGTTTGCCCGCGGTCTCTTTGGCGAACAGGTGGAAATTCGCCGGGCGGCCGTGGAAGAAGCGGTGGCCGCCGCTGTGGAAAAAGAACGTGCGGCCCGCCCGGACATCGACCCGGAACGGGTTCGGGCAGCGATTACTTTGGCGTTGGATGCGGCTTTGCCCGCCATGATCGAAGAGATTACCGAACGCGTCCTGGTTGCCCTGGGTCATTGATTCGACGTTTCCTGGTGAGAAACTCCCGCTCGGATGGCAACATCTATAGCAGTAGAAGCTTATGACAAGGGGGCGGTGAGCCCGTTCAAGCAGTCTTGACGCTTAGGTTGTGTTTTCGGTCGTCACGTGCCGGTGCGTTTCCTTTCGGAACGCTCCTCGCCTGGACTTTCGCTTTTGGCAGCCTGGGCGGGTTGGTCTGGGAACTCCGCACCAGTTGGCTGCAATCGCGTCTGTTCGCCGCGACTGCCAAACGCATCTCGTATTCGGTTCAACCGGGCGCGGGCGAGGTGGTCACGGCAGCCAATGGCCCGTATGACGAGCGGCTCGGTTACGCCCGCCTGCCGGAGATGACCCGCCGGCTTCGTGACGCCAACCTCCGCATCGAGGCCCAGGCCAGACCGTCGCCGTGGCTGCGCCGGCTGAATTCATTCGGCGTATTTCCCATCTATCGCGAAAAAAACCAGGCGGGACTCGAAATCCTCGACCGGAAAGGCGAGCCCCTCTTCTCGGCGCGGTACCCTGGCCGCGTTTATGCCGATTTCGACAGCATTCCTCCGCTGGTAGTCGCCTCGTTGCTCTTCGTTGAGAATCGCGAGATCCTCGATCCCACCACTCCTTATCGGAACCCCGCTGTCGAGTGGAATCGGCTGGCCAAGGCGATTGTCGACCAGGGACGCCGCAAATTCGACAGGTCTTACGGCGGCAGCGGAGGCAGCACGCTTGCCACCCAAATCGAGAAGATTCGCCATTCGCCCGACGGGCGCACCAACTCGGCCCATGACAAGTTCATGCAGATGCTGGCCGCCTCGCTGCGCGCCTACCGGGAAGGCGAAGAAACCAGTGCGGTCCGCCGCCAGATCACCGCCGATTACGTCAATTCCCTCCCGCTCGCCTCCTCGGGGGGATACGGTGAGGTGCTTGGACTGGGAGAAGGCCTCTGGGCGTGGTTCGGCGCGGATGTTCATGAAGTCAACCGTCTGCTCCGCGACCCCCAGGACACTCCCCGGCACGCTTTGGCATATCGCCAGGTTCTGGCCCTTCTGCTGGCGATCAACCGTCCGTCGTTCTACCTCCAGCGTGACCGTGCACAACTGGAAGCGCGCACTTCCCATTTCCTGAACCTGCTGGCGGAAGCCAACCTCATCTCCCCCGGCCTCCGCGACCTGGCACTACCCATCCGGCTGAAGTTTCGCGACCGCGCCCCGTCGGTACCGCCGCCGTCGCTGGCCGAACAGAAGGCGACCGACTCGGTGCGAGGAACCCTGCTCGGGGTTCTCGGTCTGGACAACACCTATCAGCTTGACCGCCTCGATCTTCGGGTCGCCACGACGCTCGACCGCGAGGCCAACCGCCGCGCCACAGACGTCTTGCGCGGTCTTGAAAAGGCCGATTACGCAGCGCAGGCCGGTGTTTTGGGCTACCAGATGCTGACTCCGGAAAGCGCGGGATCGGTTATCTACAGTTTCACCCTCTACGGTGCGGCCGAGGGCTACAACCGGCTCCTCGTCCAGGCCGACAACTATGGCCAGCCTCTCAACATCAACCAGGGAACACGCCTGGAATTAGGCTCGACCTCGAAGTTGCGTACGCTGGCCACCTACCTGGAAGTGATCGCCACTCTACATACGGAACTCAGTCAAAAGCCCGTGGACGAGTTGCGGGCGATCGCGGCATCGGGTCCGGACAACCTGACCCGCTGGGTAGCGTCCTACGTTGTCCAGGGCGCCGACCCGTCACTTGCCGGTATTCTGGAAGCCGCCATGAGCCGCGAGTACTCCGCCAGTCCGGGTGAGGCGTTCTTCACCGGCGGCGGCCTGCACGTCTTCTCCAACTTCGACTCGCGCGACAACGGGTCGTTCCTGCCGGTGCGCGAGGCCTTTCAGCGATCCACGAATCTGGTCTTCATCCGCATGATGCGCGACATCGCCAGTTACCACCTCTTTCGCCTGCCCAACGTCGCGCCGGACATCCTCACCAACCCGAACAGTCCACAAAGAGCGGAGTACCTTGCCCGGTTTGCCGACAAGGAAGGAAAGGAATTTCTCGCCCGGTTCTACCAGCGCTACCGGGGGATGAACCCGCGCGAAGCGCTGGACAAACTCGCCCAGCGCGTCTATCCCACCCCGCTTCGACTCGCGGTCACGTATCGGAGCGTGCGGCCGGAAGACGGCATCGACGAGTTCGAGGACTTTCTCGAAGCCCACCTCTCGAAGAACGCCGCCGTACCGGTCAAGACCGAGCAGCTATACCGCAAATACGGGCCCGACCAGTTCAACCTCAATGACCGCGGCTACCTCGCCAAAATTCACCCGCTGGAACTGTGGCTGCTCGAACATCTTCAGAAGAATCCTCATGCCACGCTCGACGAGGTTTTCCAGGCCAGTTCCGCAGAGCGGCAACAGGTCTACCAGTGGCTGACGAAGAGCCGCAAATTCCACGGCCAGAACATTCGCATCCGCACCTTACTGGAATCCGACGCCTTCGTTGAAATTCACAAAACGTGGAAGCGGCACGGTTATCCGTTCCCCTCGTTGACTCCCTCCTATGCCGCCGCAATCGGTTCGTCGGGCGATAACCCGGCTGCCTTGGCCGAACTGATGGGGATCATCGTCAACGGTGGCCAGCGCTATCCCGGTACGCGTCTCGAGCGCCTGGATTTCGGCATCGGGACTCCGCACGAAACCGTGTTCCAGTACCGTCCTCCCGCCCCCGAGCGCGCCATGCCACCCGCCGTTGCCGCCGTCCTCAAGCAGGCGCTCATCGGCGTCGTGGAGCACGGAACCGCCCGGCGCGCCTTTCAGAGCATCGTTCTGTCCGACGGCCGCACTGTCACCATTGGCGGTAAGACCGGCACGGGCGACAACCGGTTCGACACCTTCGGCGGGCGCGGCGCGCTCATCGACTCGAAGGTGATCAGCCGAACCGCTGCTTTTGTCTTCTTTATCGATAACCGGTTTTACGGAACCCTGGTCGCCTACGTCCCCGGTAAGTCGGCGGCAGACTATAAGTTCACCAGCGCTCTGCCGGTTCAGATCTTCAGGCACCTGGCCCCGACGCTACGTCCCGTGATTGAGAATGGGGTCTCTCCGGTCCCTAATCCCGTCCTGCGCCAAGCCCGGTCGTCAGGCGGCGACCCCGACCTTCGACCGGAAGTATTGGAACGTTTCCGCTAGCCCTTCTTCGAGCGTCACGCGCGGCTCCCACCCCAGCACTTGTTTCGCTTTAGTGATATCCGGGCGGCGTCGCTTCGGATCGTCCTCGGGTAACGGCCGGAACTCAATAGGCGCGGAGCTTCCGGATACCTTCTTGATGTGTTCGGCAAACTCGAGAATCGTCATTTCGATGGGGTTGCCGACGTTGACGGGATACCGTTCGTCGGACAGCATCAACCGGAACAAGCCGTCGACCAGGTCCGACACGTAGCAGAAGCTGCGCGTTTGTGCGCCGGTCCCGTAGACGGTGAACGGCTCGCCCCGCAGCGCCTGATCGATGAAGGCCGGCACCACTCGCCCGTCGTCCAATTGCATCCGGGGACCATAGGTGTTGAAGATGCGCGCGATATTCGTCTTCACCCCATGCTTGCGGTGGTACGCCATCGTGATCGCTTCCGCGAACCGCTTGCTTTCGTCGTAGCACGACCTCGGCCCAATCGGGTTCACGTTGCCCCAATAGGTCTCCACCTGCGGATGAACCAACGGATCTCCGTAACACTCCGAAGTCGACGTCAGCAGGTACCGGGCATCGTTCTTCAACGCTACTTCAAGGAGGTTCTGCGTGCCTCTGGATCCCACTTCCAGTGTCTCGATCGGATGCTCCAGATAGTCGACCGGACTTGCCGGCGATGCCAGATTCAACACGCCTTCGACTGGTCCGATGTCCGGAATGGGCCGCGTGACATCATGCTGTATAAACTCAAACCGCGGGTCTGCACTCAGGTGCGCCAGGTTGTCCGCCGAGCCGGTAATGAAGTTGTCCATTCCGACAACCGCGTAGCCTTCCGCCAATAGCCGGTCGCAAAAATGTGACCCGATAAAGCCGGCTGCACCGGCAATTAATATCCGCATCGATCTATTTCTTCCCTCCGAGAGCTAACAACTTATTCTACCGGAAAGGCCTCCGCGGGGCGCATGGTACATTCAGGCTGATGACTAGCCCGTCATGGGTTGTATCTCTAGTACTAGCAGTGGTCTTGGCGGCCTCCGCCACTCTGTTCTGGGTGCGCTTTCGCCGTGTCCTCAAAATCATCCGGGCTGCCCGGCCTGAAGCGGGCTGGCAGTTGGGTCCGGTGCTGCCGCGCCTCCGCAATTTCTTCTGGGAAGTCGGGCTCCAGGCCAAAGTGATTCGGGAGCGTCCTCTTCCCGGTTTGGCGCATGCCTTCGTCTTCTGGGGGTTCTGCGCTTTCTCGTTGGTGACCCTGGACCATCTGGCTGCTGGTTTTGGTCTTCGATTGTTGGATCGCCGCGGGTGGTTCGGCGCCGTCTACTTCTTTGCCGCTGCCTGTTTTGCCCTGGCGGTGCTGGTTTCGATCATTGGCCTTGCCATCCGCCGGTTCCTGGTTCGGCCGCGCTGGCTGGGCGCGAAGGTGTCTGTCGAGTCCGGCATTATCGCGCTATTGATTGCCACCCTGATGGCCACCTATCTGGCCGATCATCTGCTGCATACAGGACCCCTCGTCTGGTGGCTCCACACGCTCGCGCTCGCCGTCTTCCTGCCCCTGGTTCCCCACACCAAGCATCTCCATCTGATTCTGGGCCCGGCGGCGATCTTCCTCGCGCGTGACGGCTTTAGCCAGATTCCGCCCTTAGTGGGCGACGAGGATTTCGGGCTGCACACGGGCAAAGACATCACCCAAACCGTGGCGCTCCAGGCGTTTGCCTGCGTCGAGTGTGGCCGTTGCACCCAGCACTGTCCTGCCGCCAACACCGGCAAGCTACTCAATCCGAAAGAGATCATCCTTGGCATGCGCGGCTACCTCAACCAGCACGGCCCGGCCTCGGAAGAGCCGTTGCTCGGTCCGCACATCGCCCAGGAAGCGGCCTTTCAGTGCACCACTTGTGGTGCCTGCGAATATCAGTGCCCGGTCGGCATCCAGCATCTGCCGGTCCTGGTCGGTCTCCGCCGCGGCGCGGTCAACACCGGAGCCTGGGAAGACGACTACGGCACCAAGCTCTTCCTGAACCTCGAACGGAATGGCAACCCGCTCGGCCTGCCTGCCTCAGAACGCGACAAGTTCATCCAGAAGGCCGGCATCCCATACTACGACGGTACCCAGGACTACTGCCTCTGGCTGGGCTGTATGGGCGCCTACGACCCCAAGGGCCGGGAAATCGTGCAATCGCTTGCCGCTGTCCTCAGCCATCTGAATGTCTCGTTTGGCGTGCTCCGCAAGGAGCGCTGTACGGGCGACTCCGCACGCCGCCTGGGCAACGACCTGGTCTTCGCCGAACTCGCACAGACGAACCTGGAAACTATCGGGAAAGCCCAGGTCAAGCGCATGATCTCCATCTGTCCCCACTGCGTTCGTACCATCTCGCAGGACTGGAAGGAGTTCGGCGAGGCCCCTCCCATCGAGCACCATAGCGAGTTCCTGGCCCGCCATCCTCTTCCGCAACAACCCGGGGCAGGGAAGGTCACCTATCACGACCCCTGCTATCTCGGCCGGTACCGTGGGGTCTACGACCAGCCCCGCCAGTTGGCCGCCGCGGCGGGCCCTCTCGTCGAGCCCCCGCGGTCGCGTGAGCATGGCTTCTGCTGCGGTGCGGGCGGTGGTCTTGTATTCCTCGGGGAAGAGAAGGGGAAGCGCGTCAATCACGAACGGGCGGAGGAGTTGATCGCCACCGGCGCGAAGACCATCGCCGCTGCCTGCCCCTTCTGCAACACTATGTTTCGCGATGCCTTGGGCGCACTCAACGCCCCTGACGTTCAGCTACTGGACATTGCCCAGATCGCGGCCGCCAACCTGCCGGCCCCGCCTCACCAGGCGAATTGAACGCCCACGCGGAATGTCCGTCCGTCGTTCAACGTATTCGTGATCACTCCGAAGTTCGGGTTGGTCAGCTCGAACCCCGGCTCGGCGAACTGCGGCGTATTCAGGAAATTGATCGATTCCGCCCGCAGCGTCACCCGGCGGTCGCCGCCCACCGCGAACGCCCGCGACAGCGCCGCGTTCACGTTGTAGACGCCGCCCTTCCGGAAGGTGTTCCGCCCCAAATTGCCGCCAAACTCGTCGGTCGGTCGCATGTAGGCAAACGCACTCCGCGGCAGCCTCGCCGCGCTGGTATCCGGATGTCCGATGGTCCGCCCCAGGATCGACGTGTCCAACAGGTTGGGACGGTCGCCTCCGTTGCCATCCACGTTTCCATATCCGGGTCCGTCGGATCCCGCCTGCACTCCAAAGGGCGTACCTGACTTCAGCAGCACGACGCTCGACAGCGTCCA
>JAEUQD010000159.1 GCA_016789925.1 Bryobacterales bacterium
CGGCCCCTCTTCGTAGGTGAACGACTGGATGGCCTTCAAGGTCTCGGCGGCGGACTTGCGGAGGCGCATTTCGTTGCGCAGGAGCTGCGTGTGGTAGTCGTGCTCGAAGGTGCGCGCGCGCATTCCGTCGGAGAGCGTGCGGCTGACGCCGAGGCGGGTGTGGCCGTTGTAGTTGTACGGGTTCTTTTCGTTGTCGGGACCGCAGCGCAGGGTGATGCGGCAATCCTCGCCTCGGGCAGCAGCCTGGGCGGAGAAACCGGTCTCGGCGCGGCGGAAGCGGCGAAGACGCCACAGGTCGTAGACGTACTGCTCGACCATGAGGAGCTGGACGGCGCCTTGCGGGTTGAGTTCCTCCTTGATGGCGTTGAAGAAGGTGGTGAAGGCTTCTTCGGTTTCGCCGAGTTGGGGGACGACGACGTCGGCGGCATTCATGTCGTGGCGGAGCGCGTTCATACGAGAAACGGCTCGACCGGAGGCCGTCTTGGGCCCGGTGGACTTTTGGGCGTTGGCGCGGTTGGCGGCCAACTTCTTGTCAGAAACATGAATCATGATGAGATTCACCTCCGGGGGAGAGTGTAGGGTGGGGGTGAGCGGAGTTGATTGAAAGCGGAGGAGGGGGATTTCTTGTAAGTGGTTGGTGGGGAGAGGGTTAGGGGGATGAAAATATTTTTGAATGAGTTGTGAACGTTGATTTTCGGATTGGGCGAAAACAGGACGAATACGATTCGGGCCCAGCGAAGGTTAGAGTCCTGACTGGCCTAGTCCTAATGTTTAACGGCCGCCGATGAACACGATAAAACGCCGATGAAATGGAAACAGCCTTGTTCCTGGGGGAGGGCATTTCGTTTCGCAATACGCTGATAAAGCTGGAGATTGTGGGGCGTACCGACGAGATTTGCCGGTCGTTGAAGTGGATGTCTTGGAGGAGCTGGAGGCGTTCGAGTTATCTGTGGTGGGTTTCGGCAGATTCGTGATGTTTGACATGAGCGAGGTCGGAAGAATCGCGGGAGGTTCCGGGGTTTTCGGTCAGATCGAGGCAGCGGGCGTGGTGTTTATCAGCATTCCTCGGGCGTGAGGGCCGGGCTTTGGTCTGAGTGCCACAGGGACACGTCAGGCTGATGCGCCTCAGCTCTATTCGCAGGCGGTTAGTAGGTTGATTGGGTCTGTGGTTGCGCGAGCCACACATTGCCGGATTCCTCCTCCAAGGGAAAGATCAGACCTCCTGGCAGAATCGCCGGGCCGAAAGCGGCCATTCCCCCAGGCAATCTCTTCCTGGTGTCATGAACATGGAGAAGGGCGGAGGCATTCCCGTTTGGCTGCTTGCTGACAGGATCCAGTGGCTGCATCCAAATACATAGTGCGCCGTCGCGCCGGCTCACCATGTAGAGCAGATTGCCGTCAGGAGACCACCACGGCCGAAAATCGTTGTGCTCGCTGACACGAATCCAATCCTTCTCCTCAGCCGCCTTTTCATTGCGGAAAGGGGCGATCCACAGAGGATTTTCCTTTCCAGTGGGCGTATTAAATGCCACCCACCTTTGATCGGGCGAAATCTGTGCGGTGTGGATCGGGTATCGGGCGTGCGAGAGGAAATCCGAAGATTGCCGGGTCTCCGGGTCGAACAGCGCATAGCGGATCGGCTTTCCATGCCAATACACTATTTTTCTTCCGTCCGGAGTCCATCCGAAGGCCTGCAGGCTCAGCTTCTGCTCCGGGGAGATCAGACGTATCACCTCTCCCCCTCCCGAGGGCATCACAAAAAGGCTATCCGGAAGCACGCTGTAAGCCAGTCTGGTCCCATCGGGTGAAAGGTGTGGCCGCCCGTTAGCGGCGACGAGAGTAGACTCCTTCGAGGTCAGAAGGTTACGGAGCCGGATGGAGGGCCCCGCCGGCTCGAACTGCGTGAATGCCAGCAAGCGGCCATCGGACGACGCGGTTGGGACGGCTTGATTTCCTCCAGCCGTTGTTGGCAGTGGCTGCATTTCCCCCAAGACTTTTCCCTTGTTGTGGTCGACATCGAGCTTCCACAGATGCAGCGTGTACCGGCTATTGACGAAGACCATCGTCGAACCGGCGCCTGCCCTGACAAACTGGTGAACACTACCTGAAGTCAGCGGGCGGGCCGGTCCGATTGCTTTCCAGTTCGGTCCGGCAAGGTCCAACTCCCAAATCTGCCCGGAAAGGGTGAACAGGCAGCGGTCAGCCGACAGGTCCGGCAGGCCAGGAGTGACGATTGACGGAATGTCCAATTGCGCGGTAAGAATCGCGAATGCGCCTGTCTGGACGGAGTGCCCGCCGGCGACAGGAGCGACCCACCAATCGTGCCGCGGATCGTTTTGAGCCAACGCGCCATCAAACAGGATGTACTGCCCATCGGGTGAGAATACGGGTTTGCAGGCCCATGGGACGTCGGCGGCCAACTGTTTCGGTGTGCCCCCGCCAACCGGCACCGTGTAGATCGCCGACGGAGTCTCGTAGGTGAAGCCGACACAGTAGGCCACCGATTTTCCATCCGGGGCGAAGCGCGGAAATCTGCCTCCACGAACCAGGAGACGTTCCTCGCCGCCCAGAGCGGGAACCAGGTAGATGCCTCCACCGTCCCGTTCCGACCGAAATGCCACCAGGCCGCCATCCGGCGAGATGTCGGGGAAGTAATCGTCGGCCTCGTGATGAGTGAGCCGGATCGGTTGCCCGCCCGGCGCGCGCGGATGGACCCAAATATCCAGATTGTTGGACGTGGCGCGATCGGAGGCGTAGACCACCAACTGTCCGTCACGAGACAAGGCTGGCTGTGTCGTCAAGCCGGAGTCCGCCGTGAGGGGCCGCATGACGAATTGCGGCGGCGTCACGCCAGGCCGGGATCTGGCCCACCACGCACCTGCGGCAAGTCCCACGACAAGCAAGACCGCGGCAGCAACAAATCGCTTTGTGTTACTCCTTTTCTTCGCTACCGGCACAGGAGGCGGTGGATCCGGCGGCGGCGGTGTGGCGACGGGGTCTTCGGCCGGTTTGGTGGCGACAGGACGTGTAACCTCCGCCAGGAAGCGGTAGCCTCGCCTCGGAACGGTCTCGATGTAGCGTGGCGTCGCGGCCGAGTCCGCGAGCGACTCCCGGAGCTTGTTGATCGCGGCATTCAGGCCATGTTCCGCGTCGACGAAGGCAGCCTCGCCCCACAGCAGCCTCTGAAGCTCCTCCCGCGTGACGATCTCTCCGGGACGTTCGGCAAGACATTGCAGGATCCGCAACGGTTGTTCCCCGAGCTTCAAACGGATCCCGTTCCTGCGCAACTCACCCGCCGCGGAATTCAATTCAAAAACACCGAAACGGATCAGGCTGGGTTCCGGCTCATTCCGTGGCATGTGCATTGCTTGCAGCGCTGAGTATATCACGGGAAACGGTCGACGAGTTCGAGTGAGAAAAGCAGTTTTAGCCTTTTGTTGCATCAGCTTAGCCAATGATGCCGAGCTGAGTTCGGAACGAGGCGATTCGGACCTGACAGGCATGGAGGTAGCAGCCCGGTAGCCGCAAAGTGCGTCTATGACACGACGCACTGCACTGGTTCTTTTCACCGTTTTGCTGCCTGCCACGCTGGCCGCTGAAGCTCCTGCGATCACCGTTCGGTTGTTCGACCTGGCCGGCGTGCCGGAGACAACTCTGAGCCAAGCCGTAGCCCTGACGACGCAAATCTACTCGGAAGCCGGAGTGACTCTAAAGTGGGTTTCCGAAGCCGCACCCAAGGCAGAGCCGGCTGGCGGCGTGTCGTTCCGGCCAAACCCTTCACCGATCGAGGTGTCGCTTCGTCTGATGCCGAAGCATCTGTCCGACCGGATGGTGCGCCGGGGATCTCCCAGGATGGGGGTGGCGTATGCAGCGGGCGAGAAGGACTATCGCTACCTGGCCAGCGTTTTCTACGATCGCGTCGAGGGTGCCGCCCCGGCGCTTGACGATGTGTCCTTACCGGAACTCCTGGGTCATATCATGGCCCACGAACTGGGCCATCTGCTGCTAGGACCGAACGCCCACGCGCGAGGTACGATCATGGCGTGTCCGCTGGAAAGCGGAGAATTCCGGTTCCTGCGCCGCGGCCAACTCCGGTTCAGCCCAAAGCAGGCTGCCCAACTTCGCGCTCAGACCGCCGGCCGAGTCGAGGCCG
>JAEUQD010000169.1 GCA_016789925.1 Bryobacterales bacterium
GCACAACGCGCCGGTGCACTTCCACGCCTGGACCGCCGAAGCGGAAGCGCAAGTCAAGGTTCTGGGCGGCGACCGCGTGCAGCCCGGTGAGCGCGCCCTGGTCCGCTTCCTGCTGCGCGACCCCGTGCTCCTGCTGCCCGGCGACCGCTTCATTGTCCGCATGTTCTCGCCCGTCGTGACCATCGGCGGCGGCGTGGTTGTCGACATCGATGCCCCGCGGCGCATGAAGCGCGCGCTCGCGCTCGCTCGCGCCCAAGGCCTGCGAACGGCGGACGGCGAGCAGCGGGTGACGCAACTGGTGGCCGAAGCCGGAGCAGGCATCGAACGCCGCGAACTCATCGCCCGCACGGGCCTGACCACGGCCGCCCTTCAAGCCATCCTGCAGAAACCCCGGTTCCTCGCCGCCGGCGATACGGTGATGGATCGCGCCTGGGCGGAGGCCACCGGGCGCCGCCTCCATGAACGCATTGCCGCGTTTCATCGCGCCAATCCGCTCCTGCCCGGCATCCGCAAAGAGGAACTGCGCACCCGCGACCTCGGCCAGGTGAGCCCCGCCGTCCTCGAAGTCCTGCTGCGCGAAACCAAAACCCTCGTCGCCGACGGCGAAGTCGTCCGGCTTGTTTCTCACAAGCTGCATTTGAAGCAGGACGAGGAAGAAGCCCTTTCCCGGATCGAGAATGCGTTCCAAGCCGCGGGACTCACTGTCCCCTCCGTCGCGGAAGTCCTTGCTAACTCCGGCGTCGAGCCCGCCCGCGCCAAGAGCATCCTCCAGATCCTTGTCCGCCAGCAGCGCCTGGTCAAGGTGACGGAAGACCTCGTGTTTCACCCCGAAGCCATCGCCGCCTTGAAAGCCCTTCTCGCGCCCCGCAAGGGCAGCCGTTTCCAGGTGGGGGAATTCAAGGACTGGACCGGCGTCTCCCGCAAATACGCCATCCCCCTGCTCGAATTCCTCGACCGCGCCCACATCACGCGGCGCGAAGGCGACTCGCGCGTGGTCCTCTAGATTAGCCCAGCAGCGCCGCCAGCAAAGCCGCCCGGGGAAGATGGAACGGGTCTTTCACCGGCAGTGCAATCAACTCCGTCACGGGTTGCCCCGTGCGGTCCAGCCGCTGGCGCCATTCGCCCACCTCGGGCATGTAGAAGTGCTTGACTGACCATTCGTGGATCCGCTCATACCACTCGGCGCACCACGCCTCGCCTGTCATCTCATACGCCAGCAGCAGCCCATATAGCGCCTCGGTATGAACCCACCAGATCTTCTTCTCGGCGTTGGCCAGGTACGGCTCGTGACCGCCGATATCCACCGCCAGCTTCAAGCCGCCGAATTCCTCGTCCCAGCCCAACTCGCAATGCCAGCGGATGCACTCCACCGCGCGCGCGATGGCCTGCTCATTGCGGCGGCGGCGCGCCCAGTGCAGCAGAAACCACATCGACTCGATGGCGTGGCCCGGTTCCACCGCCGATCCTTCAGCGCCGGGCAGCGGCTGGTAGTTCCAGTCCAGATACTCCAGCACCGCTTTCTTTTCCGGACGGATGAAGTACTCCAGAACCCGTCGCGCGTATTCGTCCGCCGCCGCTTCGTGCGCAGGGTCCCCGGTGGTCTGCGCCAGTTCGTTGGCGACCTCGGTGAGAATCATCGGCACGGCATGGGCGCGCCGCCCCGGATTCAGGGTCGCTGGAGCCACTTCGCGGAAATCCGGCTCTTCCACCCGCCGGCAGATTCGCTCAAACGCCTCGCGGGCCGCCTGTAGCGCCTCTTCGTCGCGGGTGGCCCGGTAGTATTCGCTCAGCCCGTACACGGCAAAGCAATCGGAGAAGATGCTCGTGTGGGGAATGAGTGGTTCGCCCGTTCGCGTCACCGCAAACAGCCACCGCCCTGCTGTGTCGCGTCCGTGGCGCAGCAGGAATCGCGCGGTCTTTGTGGCCGACTCGAGAAACTCCGCCCGCTGTTCGACGCGGTTGTAGAGCGCCGAAACCACCCACAGCCAGCGCCCCTGCGACCAGACGTATTTGTCGGTACTGATCGGCGTGCCGTCTTCGGTCATGCACGACAGCACCCCTCCCAACTCCTGGTCCACGCCATAGCGGAACCAGAACGGCACAATCTCATTCAGCAACAGGGAGCGGTATTCCGCCGCGGCGGTTTTCAGTAACGACACCGCCTATCAGGTTACCGCTACAGCCGCGGCGCCATCGTCACCACCACCGCCGTCGCGTTCTTCTCGTTCAATCCGCGATAACTGTGGGGTTCCGACGAGTCGAAATACACGCTGTCGCCGGCGGCCAACGCGTGCTCTTCCCCGTGCATGAAGATGCCGAGTTCCCCCTCGATCACATATACGAACTCGGAGCCGTCGTGAAAATGCTCCTGGGAAAACTTCTCGCGCGCGTTGAAGGTCGCCAGGTACGCCTGCATCGCCTTCTCCTGCGCCGAGAAAGCCAGGCACTCGAAGAAATACGCGGGGTCGGGAGTTCCCGCACGCTCCGGAAACCGCATCCGCTCCGATGCCCGGACCACCGCGAACAGCTTCTGTTTTGAACGGTCACTGAAAAAGTGCTCGAGCCCGACGTCGAACACCATGGCGATTCTCGTCAGTGTGGGAAGCGTCGGAATGAGCTTGCCGTTCTCCAACTGGGAGAGCATCGACGGCGAGAGCCCCGTGTGCTTGCCCAGGTCTACCAGCGATATCTTCTTTTTTAACCGCAGCTTACGTAGCTTTTCACCGAGCGTGTAGGCGGCGATGGAGCGCTCCACGGCGCGGGACCCGGGCGAGTCTCCTTCGCCGGAGTTCGTCGGCTGATTTTGAGGCATGTCAAAATCTATATTAGCCGAGATAAAACTCTGGCTGCTTGTTTCAGGAGTGCTGAATTGATTTTCAGTGTGATCTAGTATTCGCGGGTCGTTCATCGGTACTCTGGGTTTGTAGACAACGTTTGAGACTGCTGGAGGTCAACCCGGATGCAAAACAATGGGATTAACAATGTCGATGACTTGCTGGTTGCGCGCGCTCGATCGGGCGACAGAGACGCCTTCGAAGAGCTGACGCGCAAGTACTACGATTCGTCCTTGAAACTGGCTCTCTACCTCTTAAGGAATCGGGAAGAAGCTGAAGACGAAGTACAGAATGCCTACAGCAAGGCGTTCCAGAACATTCACCTGTTCCGTGAGGAAGCCAAATTCTCTACCTGGATCACGCGCATCGTGTTGAACTGCTGCCTGATGCGGATGCGCAAACTCAAGCGCGTCCGTGTTCGCCCGATTGAAGACACGATGCCGGGCGAGGAGACGATAACCGCGCTGCAACTGACCGATGAACGTCCGTCGCCGGAAGACAGCCTGGGCCGCACGCAAATTCTCAGCCGGCTTCAATATGAAATGCGCCGCATTCCGCCACTGCTGCGGAACGTTCTGGAACTGCGCGACCTGAAGGAACTCCCGATGCCGGAAGTGGCCGAGCAACTGGGTATCTCCGTGCCTGCCGCGAAGTCCCGCCTGCTCCGCGCGCGGCAGGAACTGCGCAACCGGATGGAGAAACACTGCGGCCGGCTTGGTCCGGCAACGCTGGTGGCATGAAGATCGCGATCCTCGGAGCGGGTATCTCCGGCCTCGTGTGCGGGTACCTGCTCCGCCGGAATCACGACGTCACGATCTTCGAGGCCGGCGGCTACATTGGCGGTCACACCAATACGGTGCCGGTAGAAGCCGATGGCCGGCAATACCACGTCGACACCGGTTTCATTGTCTTCAACCACGACTACTATCCCAACTTCACGCGCCTCCTTAACGAGCTCGGCGTCGAATCGCAAGAAACCACCATGAGCCTCAGCGTCCGCTGCGACGACAGCGGCCTGGAGTATTGCGGCAGTTCGCTCAACGGACTCTTCGCCCAGCGCGGCAACCTGTTTAGCCCGCGCCACTATCGCTTTCTGCGGGAGGTGGTGCGCTTTCAAAAGGTCGGCACGGAAGCTCTCGACGCCATCGACGATCACCTCTCCGTTGACGATTTCATCCAGCGGTATGGATTCTCCGACGACTTTCTTCGGTGGTTCCTCATCCCCATGGGGTCCGCCCTCTGGTCGGCGCCGCTCGGTGAATTCAAGCGCTATCCTATCCGCTTCGTTATCCAGTTTTTCCGTAACCACGGCATGATGCAGATCCTCGGCCGCTCGCCATGGCGCGTCATCACAGGCGGCTCGTTCCGCTACGTCGAAAAGCTGACCGCCGGGTGGCAGCACCTCATCCGTTTGAAGACGCCCGCCTACCGCGTTACGCGCAATACCGGCGGTGTCGCCATCACGCACGCCGGAGGAACGGAAACATTCGACGAAGTCATCTTCGCCTGCCACAGCGACCAGGCCCTGCGCCTGCTCGACCAGCCGTCCGCCGTCGAGTCCGAAATCCTCAGCCACTTCCCCTACCAGGAAAATGACACCGTCCTCCACACCGACACTTCCGTGCTGCCCCGCAGCAAACATGCCTGGGGATGCTGGAACTACCACTTGGGAAAGCTGTCCGAACGCGGCGCATCGGTGACCTACAACATGAATCTTCTCCAGTCGCTGAAGGCTCAAACCACGTTCTGCGTGTCGCTCAACGAAGAGGGTATTCGCGACGACCGCATCATTCGCCGTATTCGCTATCATCATCCCGTGTTCAAGACCGGCCGGGAACAAATGCAGGCGCGTCACGGTGAACTCATCCGGCATCAACGCTCCTCCTACTGCGGGGCCTACTGGGGTTTCGGGTTCCACGAAGACGGCGTGCGCAGCGCCATGGCCGTCTGCAAAGCCTTCGGCGTATGAACAGTTGCATCTACGAAGGTCGCGTGCGGCACCGCCGGTACCGCCCGACGGAGCACTTCTTCGACTACCGCGTCTTCCTGATGTACC
>JAEUQD010000178.1 GCA_016789925.1 Bryobacterales bacterium
AGCAGGTACATGCCGAAGATGAGAACGTCGCCGGCGCGGAACTCGGTAGTGGACCAACGGCCGCCAAACAGGTTCACCATCTCGATCGGATCCTTGCTGATCCAGCCCTCGATCAGGTCGCGATCCACGTCGCACTGCCCGTAGGTTTGCTTCACGCGGTCGATCTGATGCGAACCCTGCAACAGAACGACCGGACCCATGTCGAGACTGACATCGCCCAGCGGCGTCCAGCAGGTGTAGAGGTTCCTGGTGCCGCGTCCCATAAACACGATATCGGTGTGGACTGCCGACGCCGCGCCGTGCCCCGCGATCCGCAGCCACTGGAAATCGAAGGTTCCAACGGGACCTCCCAGCAGATGCTCAAAGAAGCCAGTCACCTCGGGCATGCGCACGAAGCGCTGGAACGCCGGAGTCCGGCGGAGGTCGTCCTTCCCGCGCACGCTCGTGGTTTCATGGCCCGCTCCGGGCCTGATGACGGCTTCCATCGGGTCCGTGCCAGGCGCCAGCGCGCCCTTCTGTTCCAGGCTTGTCAGGATCTCGCGGCGAATGTCCAGTACGGACGACCGGGGCCGCAACTCGCGAATCAGGAGATAACCGTCCTTGGCGAGACGCGCGCGAAGGGCGGACGCATCGTCGAGGAGATCGTTGCTGTCGCGCAGGTCGGCCGCCAGATAAGGTCCGCCCAATTCAAGAGGAGTTGCTCCGAACTGGCACGTCAAGGCCGCTTCTCCTGGATCCATGCGGCATTGAAAGCGTAGTGCAGGCGGCTGCTGATGAGATGGATGATGCCATCGGGAGTTTGCGTCACTGACAGATAGCCCTTGGGTTCAGCGGTGTCGTCGCTCAGCGCGAACTCACCGGTCCACGCGCCCCCGTTCATGCGCCGGCCGCTGCCGTCGCTCATCAGGCGCTTCACCGGCCACGTCTGGCCATCGTCGAACGACAACGCGACGAACAACCCGTTCACCTTGCGGTTGCCGATGGTCATGTCCTTGGCGAACGAGGCGAGAAACAGCGGACCCTCGCGCAAACGTGTCAGGGCCAGCCGCTGGCCGCCGGAGATCGGCGGGAACTCGGAGGCGCTCCGCTCCCAGGTCTTGCCGAAATCAGCGGAGATGCTGCGCGGCATCCGACCGTCGATATTGTCGCCCCGGCCGAGGGCCATCAGCCTTCCGTCTTTCAACTGGACGACGCCGGCGTGGATGCCAGCGATCGTTCCTCCGGCGTCGGTCCAGGTACGGCCTTCGTCACGGCTGATGTGAATGGCTGTGCCGCCTTGCCCGCCGGTCACAGCATCCGCCGGCACGACAAGATAACCTTCCTTTGTCTGGAACACCGATTCCACCGGCATGTTGCGGGTTTGGTGTTCGGGCTGAATCAGCCGCGCCTTCGTCCAGGTTCGCCCGTTGTCGGTCGAGGTGCGCAAAATCATCGCGAGACTGCCCCACGTGGCTGCCACCGACATACCGTTGAAGTGGAAGATTGTGCCTTTGTCGTAGAACAGCGCTGGAGCGTGATCGTTGCGGTCGGGTGCGTCCCAGAAGGGCGAGGCCGGTTCCCACTCCTCGGTTCCGGCTCGCAGCCGGCTGGCCACGATCCCCAGTTCGCGGCCCGGTTCCTCGACGCACGTGTACCAGATAGCCAGCAGATCGCCGTTGGGACACTCCACCAGCGCCGGGTCGTGATTGTGCTGTGAGAACAGCGGGCCCATCGAGCCGGGCGGGATCTTGACGTACTCGCGCGGACCTTTGAAGAAGGGCTTGTTCAAATCGGGGGCCGGATACTTCCAGGCGTTCTGCCGCACATTGCGCGCATGCAGTTCCGCACCAGGAACGGGCAGCGGCTTGCCGCGGGGCGGGTCGGCCTGCACAACGCGGAAGCCGATCACCCAACTCTTATCCTCGGGCAGCGCGCCGCTGCGATTCGCCGAACGCAGATAGTAAACATCGGTCCCGTGGCTACCGCCCCGCGCGACCCGGAAGTCGCCTCCGGCCCGGCCTACGGGGTCGGTTTGGACCCCATCCTGGTACGGGCCGTACCAGTCGTGCGTCCACTCCTCGACGTTGCCGTGGACGTCATAGAGGCCCCACGCGTTGGGAGGCGTCAGACCAACGGTCAGCGGGACCACTTCATCTGGCTTGGTGCGTGTCGGATCGGGAAACCAACTCGTGCGCTGGTTCTTCAGAAACACGGCGGGCAGTGACTCGCCCGTGTGATAGGGCCCGCCTGTTCCGGCGCGAGCCGCATACTCCCATTCCGCTTCGGTCGGCAGCCGGTAGTTCTTGCCCTCCTTCCGCGACAACCACTGGCAGAAGGCGACGGCCTCGTGCCAGCTGACAAAGACCACCGCCTCGTCGTCGTTCTTCGAGAAGCCGCGCTTCCCGCGCAGTTCCCGGTGCTTGGGATCGAACTGCTCATATTGCGCGTTGGTCACCTCGTAGGCGCCGATCCAGAACGGCTTCGAAATCCGCACTTGATGCGCCGGTTGCTCGTCAAAGTCGCCATTCTTGAAGTGCGGCTTCGTGGCCAGCGCCGCGGGCAGAGGGCTCCCGTCGGACCCCATGGTGAACTGCCCGGCGTCGATCCGCACCAGCTTCATTCCGGCCGAATTGGTCATCTCGCGCGGCTGCGCCGCGGCGTTGAGGGCGATGAGTGCCGCCAGTATCCAGGTCTTCACGATTGTTTCTCCAGGTAGCATTCCGAGGCTCTCCGGCACAACTCCAGGAATTCGTTTACGCGGTGGTCGGCGGTATCCCACGTGATGTCGGCCGCGATCACGTCGCAGGGTGCAAGTTCCCGCGCGACGCGAGCGATGTCGGCTTCAATCTCTTCGGTGGCTGCGGCTTGCAGCTTCCACGGCGAGTAGAGAACCGCCAGACGCGCGTCGGGGAAGTGCGCTCGCGCCGCCCGAAGGTCAGAATCGAGCCCCATGTCCAGATAGCCGACCTTGGGCAGTTGGGCGAGTGCGCCGAGATAGGGGGTCACATCCCAATTGCAGGTGTGCACGCCGAAACGGCCAAACGCCAGCGCGATCCGCTCGTCCTGCGGCCGGAGCATCCGCGCGTACATGCGCGGACTCACCATGTTGACCGTGCAGTTGCTGACGCACATGTAGTCGATGTCGAAGCCGGACTCCCGCTGCCGCCGCTGCACGCGCCGCGCCAGTTGGATGATGGTTTCCGCGATGGCGGCGAAGAACGCTTCGGCCCACTCCGGCCGCTCCGCCATGTCGAGAAAGATATCCTGTCCGCGCACGTGAAAGGCCACGTTCAGCACGCCCTGCCAGTTCAGATCTCCCGTCACCGGGATGCCGCGCGCCGCCATCGTCTCCACTTGCTCCACGATCTCCACGGCGAGCGGGCTGTCCAGCAGCCGGGAGGGCTCCGGTATCGCTTCGATCGTTGGGCCGGGAAGCAGAACAGGCCAGCGGTCCGGATGATATTGCATCCCCATCCCGAACAGCCGCGGGATCACACCCACGCCGTAACATCCGCCGATTGTCCAGGTGTGGCGCTCGTCGGGGCCGTGCCACTGGACAGCCCCGGGAAAGGCGCGGCGGAGTTCGGCGAGCATGCGCCCCAGCGTATCAGCGCGGTAATCGGGATTGGCGTGCCAGCGCTCGGAGAAATCGACGCCGCAGCGAACATGGAACCAGCGGGGTTCCATTCCGAGCACGGGGCGCACCGGTGGTTCGGATCCATCGGCGGCTTCGCGCCGGGCGGGACCGGCGATCGGGATGTAACCGCGCAGTCTCACAAAATAAAATGCATTTCAAATTATAGGCCTCTGATTGACATTCCGCAATCTCCGACAGTACAATCGAAACCACTTGGATGGATGGACGCCAACTCGACCTCGCGGTCATCGGCCTCTACCTGGCGGGCACTGTCGCCCTGGCCGCGCGCTTCATCCGCCGCAGCGCCACCGCCGAAGGCTTCGCCCTAGGCTCCCGCGCTATTCCCACCTGGGCCATTGGCATTTCCGTGCTGGGTACGTTTGTGTCGAGCATGAGTTTTGTGGGCAACCCCGGCAAGGCGTACAGCGACAATTGGGCGCCCCTTGGCTTTGCGCTCATGACGCCGCTGGTGGGCGCGCTGGCGGCGCACCTGTTCGTTCCCATCTACCGTGGCAGGGGCCGGATCTCGGCCTATGCGTTTCTGGAGGAGCGGCTCGGCTATTGGGCGCGCGTCTATGGCAGCGCCTCGTTTTTGGCGATCATGCTGGGGCGTGTTGGCATCATTCTTTACCTGGTGGCGATCATCATCGCGCCGCTGCTCGATCTTTCCATCCCAGCCGTGATCCTGATTACGGGCCTGATCGTGACCGCCTACACGTTAATGGGCGGCATGGAAGCGGTGATCTGGACCGACGTCGTGCAAGTCGCGGTCATGCTCGGCGGCACGCTCTGGTGTCTCGCCGAGATTATCCGGCTGATGCCCGGCGGCGTCCAGCAAGCCTACCAGATCGCCGCCGAGGCTGGCGGCAAGTTCGCACTCGGCGACTATCGCTTGAGTTGGAGTGGGCAGACGGTCTTCGGAGTCGCGCTGTTCGGGATCACCGCGAACCTTCAGAACTTCGGAACGGACCAGAACTACGTGCAACGCTACCTGGCTGCCAGCAGCGACCGCGCCGCCCGGCGAATGGTGATGGTCGGAACCCTGCCCTTTATCCCACTCACGGCGCTCTTTCTCATGATTGGCACCGGCCTGTTCTCCTTCTACCGGCTGAACCCCTCGCTGTTGCCCCCCGGCACGGCAGGCGACATGGTGTTCCCCCACTTCATTCGTACGCAGTTGCCACCCGGAGTGTCGGGACTGCTGGTGGCGGCGATTCTGGCCGCGGCGATGAGCACGCTCAGTTCGAATGTCAACTGCATGGCGACCGTGTTTGTCGAGGACTTCTGGAAGCGCTTTGCGCCCGGTCTGCCGCCACGGGCTCACGCAAACCTGCTCCGGGGCTTCACCGCGGTTTGGGGCGTGGCGGGTACACTGCTCGGGCTGACGATGATCGGCTATCGTTCCGGGCTGGACCGTTTCTGGGAGATTGTCTCGATCGGCGGCAGCGGACTGCTGGCGCTGTTCCTGCTGGCCGCCTCCGGGCGTGCCCTTCCCGTCCGGGCGCTGCAGGCCGCGGCGGTGGTGGTTATCGTCCTTGTGCTGATAGCGCGCATCGGCTATGGCGTCGATGCCTTGCTCGCCGGAGCCATGGGAACCGTGTCGCTGGTGGCATTCGGGATTGCCTTTTCACGTCCCGCGCCGCAAAAGCAGTTACGAAGCAAACTCTAAGGAGTGATAACGATGATCGTTCGTCTTCTGATCTTGTCCGCCGCCGGCGTCGCCGGCCTGGTGGCGCAGGCCAATCTCGGCACGATCCTTGGAACCGTTACCGACCCGTCGGGCGCCTCGGTGGTTGGGGCCAAGGTGACCGCGTCGAACCTCGCGACCAATGAAATCCGGATCGGCGCCACCAACGAGACGGGCTATTACGAGATTCCGCTGCTGCCCCCGGGGCAGTATAAGGTGAACTTCGAGGCTTCCGGATTCAAACGCGAAGAGCGCACCTCCATCTCCTTGCTCACCGGAGAACGCGTGCGTCTGAACGCCGCTCTCCAACTGGGCGCGGTGAGTGAAACCGTCGAAGTGACTGCCGGAACCCCACTCGTCAAGACCGACTCCACCGAACTCGGCGTCGTCATCGACAACAAGAAGATCGTGGATATGCCGTTGAACGGCCGCAATTTCATCCAGTTGATCGGCTTGCAACCGGGCGTAATCAGCGGCGGTGGCTTGGGCGGCCGGCCGGGCATCCAGTACGGAGGGCTCTCGGTCTGGTCGAGCACCTACAGTCTCGATGGCACCGATTCCTCGTTCATTGAAACGTCGACGCCCGGCGATGCCAGCGGCACCTCGCTGATCAATACGATCAGTGTCGAGAACATTCAGGAATTCAAGGTATCCACGAACTCCTTTTCCGCCGAGACCGGACGCGCTTCCGCGGCCGCGGTGAATATCATCTCCAAGTCCGGCACCAACCAGTTTCACGGAACGCTGTTTCATTTTCTGCGGAACGAAAAGCTGGACGCGCGCAACTTCTTCCTCACCAACCAGCCGCGCCCGCCCCTGCGGCACAACCAATTTGGCGGCAACGTTGGCGGCCCCATCCAGCGCGACCGCATCTTCTTCTTCGGCGGCTATGAGGGGTTGCGCTTGCGCCGTGCGCAGGTGATCACCGGCAACGTGCCCTCGTTGCTGTTGCGCGAGACCGCGCCCCAGATCTACCGGCGCGCGCTCGACGCCTATCCTTCCGACTTCACGCCTACCGCCAACCCCAATGTCGGGCTGCACCGCCGCAACGACAAGTATCGCGACGACGAAGACACCTATACGGGACGCGTGGACTGGCTTTGGAAGAAGCACACGTCCTTCGTGCGCTATAACTACAACAATTTCGACCAGGCGCGCCCGCAACTGGTTCCCGCTAACTTCCAGATCTTCCCCATTCGCGCCAATATCCTCACCTTCTCCGACACCTTCAACTTCGGACCCAACGTGGTGAACGAACTGCGGCTCGGCTTCAATCGCTCCTACATCAACCGCATCAACACTACCTTCACCGGCGGCCAGGGCGGCATCGCGGTCACCGGACTGTTCGGCGACGATTTCCAAAGCCGGCTGCGCTTCGCCAATAACTCTTACACAGTTCTCGACAATGTCTCGACGGTGCGAGGCAAACACACGATCAAGGCCGGGTTTGAGATCCGGCGCGTGCAGTCCGGCCGCATCCAGCAGCAGAATCCCGTGCACAATTATCCGAACTTGCAGAGTTTCCTGAACAACGAGCCCGAGAGCGTCCGCGTCATCTACGGCAACCCCGGCGTGGGCCTCCGCCAGACAAACTACGGCTTCTACCTCCAGGACGATTTTCGCGCCGCCCGCAAGCTGACCCTGAACCTGGGCCTCCGCTACGAGTACTACTCGGTGTGGAACGAAGTTGCCGGCCGGTTCTACAACACCCTGGGCGATCCGTTTGGCGCGTTCAACCAGAAAGGCGAGAGTATCTATCGGCCCGACCGCAATAACTTCGCGCCGCGCGTGGGCATGGCCTACGACGTGTTCGGCAACCAGAAAACCGTTATCCGCGGCGGAGTCGGAATTTATTATGCGCCAGTGCCGCCCGCTCACTTCTATTCGCAGCCGTTCATCGCTCCCAACGTGCCTTTCTTCGACGTGATCGGCCGGTCGGACTTCCCCGGTCTCAGTTTCCCGTTCCCTCGCGCCGCCATCGATAGTCCCGGCAGTTCCAGCAATGTTCAGGGCCGCACTATCTGGGACTATAACCGCCGCGACGAATACAGCGCGCAGTGGAACTTCAGCCTCCAGCAGGCCATTGGCCGCGACTTTGCCGTGCAGGCGTCCTACGTCGCCAACCGCGGCCTGAAGGCCTTCGCGACGCGGACCATCAACAATTTCGACCCGGCGCTGAATCGCCGCCCCGTACCCACCATCGGCGAAATCCTGGTGAACGAGAACGCCGGATCGAGTTCCTACCAGTCTCTCCAGTTGTCGGCGAACAAGCGCTTCAGCCGGGGCTTCACCTTCGACGCATACTATACCTGGTCCAAGGCGATCATCTACCACTCCACCGATGGCGGCTTCCCCAGCCAGTCCATTCTTCAGGATCCCGACAATATCCGCGGCTCGCGTGGGTTGAAATCGGCCAATCCCCTGCATATCTTTGCGCTCACCGGGACGTTTGCCGTGCCGGTTCCCGGCGCCATCGAGCGGTCCCCGGCCCGGTACGCCCTGGGCGGATGGAGCGTCCAGAGCATTGTGAATGCGCGGAGCGGCCTTCCCGTCAACATCTTCTCCGGACGTGACACGCGCGGCAACCGCATCACCAACAGCCAGCGCCCCGATTACGTCTCCGGCGTCTCCTCGCGTCCCGCCAACCCATCGATCCAGAACTGGCTCAACCGCGCCGCGTTCGCCTTCCCCGCGGCGGGGCGGTTCGGCAACGTGGGCTACAACACCGAAATGGGTCCGGGCGTCTGGAACGCGGATGTCTCGATCTTTAAGGGCTTCCGGATCGGCGAAAAGAGCCAGATTCAGTTCCGCTTCGAGATGTTCAATGCCTTCAATCACGCCCGCTTCGGAACACCGGTCAACACGCTGACCAATCCGCTGTTCGGCCAGATCACCACGGCCGATTCACCGCGCGAGATCCAACTCGCATTGAAATTCTACTTCTGACGCGATCAGGTTCCCGCATCCGTCCGCAGCGCCTTCTCGATGCGCCGGGCCGCGGCCTGCAAGGCCTCGACGAGATCGCGCCCCCGCTCGGGAGAGTGGCGCTGTTTCGGCATCGAGACGCTGATCGCGCCGATGGCGTGGCCCGAACGGCCGAAGATCGGCACCCCGTAACAACAGCCGTGCGGCACGCTCTCCTCGAGATCGGTGGCGAATCCCTGTTTCCGGACCCGATCCAGTTCGCTGTGCAACGCGTCGGTGTCACTGATCGAGGCTGCCGTAAACCGGTAGACTCCAAAACTGTGGATGAGCTTCTCGCGGCGTTCTTCCGTTTGGAAAGCGACGATCGCTTTGCCCAGCGAACTGGAGTTGGGAGGCAGTATCCGGCCCACGACATTGCTCATGCGGATGATCTCGGGGCTCTCGGTCACCGCGATCACCTCGGCATGGTTCTCAAACAGCGCCGCCAAACTGACGGTCTCACGCTGCTGCCGCACCAGTTCTTTCATGCACGGTAGCGCCGCCTCCAGATACCTGTTCAGGAAGCGGGACGCAACCGCCGGGCGGACCCGCTCGGGCATGCCGTACCTGCCGCCGGCGTCCGCAACCAGGTAGCCGGCCTTCTCCAACGTATGCAGCAAGCGGTAGGCGGAAGGCTTGGCCAACCCTACCTCCGCGGCGATCACGCCGAGCGGAAGGGCCTCTTCTGAGGCGCGCAGCAGTTCGAGAATCACGAGCGCTTTGGTGACCGCCCGGGAAGAGGCAGGGGTGGATTTGCGCCGGGTGTGGCCGTCGGGGGACGGAACTCGCTTTCTGGGTCGCGCCACCATTAGGTTTTTTGGAATACGTTTCTATTCTAGCTCCCAGCCCTCTCACACGCCTTGGATTCGGACGCGCTTCCGGGTGGAAGTCGCGCCCGCGATCACCGTCACGGCGGACAGCGGCACCTGGAAGTGCCGTGCCAGCACCGCGCACAACTCCGCGTTCGCCTTTCCCTTCTCCGGCGCCGCGGCCACCTTCACCTTGAGTGTTCCATCCGCCATCGAGCCCGCAACAGCGCTGGCGGCGCTCCGCGGCACTACTTTGACGTCAAGGTCCATGTCATCATCTCCCCGGGCGTGAGACGCCAGTCGAGGCGGCGATGGAGAAAACTCGCGCCCGGGCGGTAGCCGGCATCGAGAAAGAAACCCTTGGTCACTTGCCGGATTTCGCACTCGCCATCGTCGCCCAGACAGTCGAATCCGACCTCGACAACATCCGCGGCCGTGGTTCCGGCCGGCAGCGCGATGGTCGTCCGGACGAAGCCGCTGCGCTCGATGGCCCAGGCGGCGCGGCCCACATGCGAGGAATACCATTTCGGGCCATCCCGCAGGCGCACGCGCGCCGCAATGCGGGACGACTTCCCGTTGGCGATTTCCGCCTCGAGATAGAGATAGTGCCGTGGATCGCCCATCAGCTTCAGCTTGTCTTCGCGCGCCAGTTCCTCGGCCGCCTGGCGATACATTTCCGGACGTTCGTCCATCACCTGTTCGCGTGAGGCGCCGGACAGATCCACCAGGTGGGGCTCGAGGTCGGTAACCGGCTGGCCGCGCTTGCCCGGCCCGAGCATGTTGTTGTTCGTGATCACCCTCAAGATCGGCCGGTCGCCTTGAAACGGACCTTTGAACGGCACATCCACATGGTTCTTGGTTTGAATCAAGGCCTTGATGCGACGTCCGTCCGCGTCCAGCCAAACACGATAGACGTGTTCAATGTCGGTGGTCCGGCCCCAGCGCGCCATCAGCGCACGGGTCGAGGTGCCGCCATCCTCGTTGGAAAAGATGACGCTGTATTGCAGATACAGCGCGCCCGCCTTGTCCTTCAACTTCTCGACGTACATCAGCAGCGGCACATCGCTCTCTGTGCCCGCCGCATTGGCGCGACGCTGGAGCAGCGGCGCATGCCGCAGCAGCAGCGGGTCGGCGGCGGCCAGCAGCAGGAGCGCGGCGAGCATCAGAACACGATTCCGGCGATCACCAACTGCGGCATTCCCTTATTCCAACTGCCGGGTATCCCTTCGAACGGCAGCCGGAAGCTCTTCGTCTCTCCGGGTTTGAGGCCGCCCGTCTTGGCGCGCACGATCGAAACCCGCTGGCGCAGTACGACCTGTCCGTAGGGGTCGTAGAACACGCAGTTGAGGTCCACCTGGGCGAGCGCGCGGTCGCCCGCGTTACCAATCTTGCCTTTGATCTCGACCACTTCCTGGCCGAGATAACTCTCGTGAGCCTCCATCGAAACCTCGCTCAGCTTGAGATTGCGGGTGTAGGCTTTGGCCTCCGGAGTGAGCTCCATGGGCGCCTGGGACGGAGGATGGCTGTAGAAGTAGTAGACCGCGCCGCCCACCGCCGCCGCTACCAGCAGCGTGATCACAAACGTGATGGGAACGGCGGGTTTGGAGTAGTCTTTAGCGGCCACTGATGGTCATCTCTCCAATCAAGACGGTTGGGCTGGCCACCGAGCCACGGAACTCCAGGTCGTTGGCGATTCCTTCCAGGCCAAGCAACATTTGCTGGAGTGTGCCGGCGATGGTCACCTCAGAAACAGGATAGGCCAGTTCGCCGTTCTCAATCCAGAGGCCGGACGCGCCGCGAGAGTAGTCGCCTGTGACCACGTTCACTCCGAAGCCCATCAGTTCGGTGACGAAGAGACCTCGGCCAACCCGTTTGAACAGATCCGCCACGGAGTCGGGGCCGTTCTCGAGAAAGAGATTGCCATGCCCGATGGAAGCATTGCCGGTGATACCGCGGCTGGCGTTGCCCGTCGTCCTCATGCCGAGTTTGCGCGCGGTGTAGGAGTTGAGCAGATAGCTGCGCAGGATACCCTTTTCCACGACGACAGTGCGGCGGGAGGGAACGCCTTCGTCATCGAAGGGAGAGGAGCCGAACAGGCGCGGAAGCGTGGCATCGTCAATAATCGTGACCGACTCCGCGGCCACCCGCTCGCCGAGTTTGCCTTCCAGGAAGGAAGCGTGGCGGTAAATGGAGTCGCCGTTGACAGCCTCGAAGACATGGCTCAGCAAGGACTTTGCCATGCGCGGTTCGAAGATCACGGGAGCCTTCTGCGTTTCCACTTTGCGGGCGCCCAACCGGCGCAAGACGCGTTCGGCCGCTTTCCGGCCGACATACTCGGGATCTTCGAGTTCGCCGGCCGAGCGGGCCAGTGTGAACCAGTAGTCGCGCTCCATCCGGTCGCCATCTTTGGCCACCGGTACGGCGCTGAGTGAACAACTGGACGACTGGTACGAACCCGAAAAGCCGAGCGAGTTGGCAAAGGCGTGGCGGCTGAGCGTGCTGCCGAAACTGGCCCCTTCGGAGTTGTTGATGCGCGGGTCCATGGCCAGGGCGGCGCGTTCCGCCTGCTGGGCCAGGGCGATTTTAGCTGGAGTTTCGAGATGTTCGATATCGGGCGAGTAAAGTTCCAGGTCGCGCTCAAGAAAGCCGAGTTCGGCGGCGTCCGGCAGCCCGGCGTAAGGATCCTCGGTCGTGATTCGAGCCAGCTCGACGGCCCGCCGAACCATTTCCTCCAAGCCTTCCGCCGTCAGGTCGGACGTGTAGGACGATCCGGTGTTCTGCCCGAAGAGCACACGGACACCCGCACCGCTGGAACCGGACTCCTTCAGCGTCTCCACTTCGCCCAGGCGGACATTGACTTCAAATTCGTCGCCTTCCGAGACCGTGCATTCGACTCCGGAGGCTCCAGCGCGGCGAGACATTTCGACCACGCGCTGGGCGATTTCTTCCAGCCCGATCGCTCCATGAGCGGGGCTTAGCTGTGTTTTACTACTCAACCGGCGGTTCCTCCTACGGTCATACGGTCGATTTTGATGGTGGGGATGCCCACGCCGACGGGTACCGACTGACCCTCCTTACCGCAGACGCCGACGCCTTCGTCGAGGGCAAGATCATTGCCCACCATGCTGACGTACTTCAACGCTTCCGGACCGTTGCCGATCAGGGTTGCACCGCGCAGCGGCGTGGTCAGCCGACCGCCTTCAATCAGGTAACTTTCCGTGGCCGAGAAGACGAAATTGCCGCTGGTGATGTCGACCTGGCCGCCGCCGAAGTTGAGGCAATAGATCCCCTTGTCGACCGAACGGATGACCTCTTCCGGATCGGATTCACCGGCGAGCATGAATGTGTTGGTCATCCGAGGCATGGGAATGTTCTGGTAATTCTCGCGACGGCCGTTGCCCGTAGCGGGAGTGTTGAGAATGCGGCTGGAGAGCTTGTCGTGCAGATAGCCGCGGAGTACTCCGTTCTCGATCAGGACATTGGCGCGGGTGGTAGCTCCCTCATCGTCGACGTTGAGGGAGCCACGCCGGTTGGGCATGGCGCCGTCGTCCACCACTGTCACCAGCGGCGAAGCGACCGATTGTCCGACGCGGCCGGAGAAGGCCGAAACGCCTTTGCGGTTGAAGTCCGCTTCGAGCCCGTGGCCAACGGCTTCGTGCAGGAGGATTCCCGGCCAGCCGTGACCCAGCACGACCGTATGCTCGCCCGAAGGCGCGGGGATGGCGGAAAGTTGGACGATGGCTTGGCGCGCAGCTTCGCGCGCGAAGTATTCCGGGGTCTTATCCAATTCGAAGAAATCGAGCGAAACACGGCCCCCGCCGCCGGCATGGCCTCGCTGCGGTGTTCCCTGGCCTTCGCGAGCAAGCACGAAGACGCTCAGCCGGGCCATCGGCTGACGGTCGAAGGTGACGGCGCCCTCGCTGGTGGCAACGAGAACGTGCTTCAGGGTATCGGCGTACACAGCCTGCACCTGGAAGACCCGGGAATCGTAAGCTCGGGCGGCGGCGTCGGCCCGGGCGACCAGCCGTACGCGGTCGGCCAGCGGGGCATCGGCGGGCGCTGAAAGTACGGGGTAAAGGTCGCGCTTATCGGCTTCGGTGAACCCGATTTTTTCCGTTGCAGCCGGACCACTGGCAATGCAGGCGGCCACGCGGGCGGCGTGGCGAATGCGCTCGGGCGACAGGTTGTCGCAGTAGGCATAGCCGGTGCGTTCGCCGGAAAGGACGCGGACGCCGACACCGAGCGTGGCTCCCTGGGTGGCGCTCTTCACGATCGACTCGTCCATGCTGA
>JAEUQD010000189.1 GCA_016789925.1 Bryobacterales bacterium
ACGTGGGCTGACGGAAAAACCGACGTGTGGATTCCCCAGTTCCCCAGGATCCAGTAGTTGAACGACCGGAAAAAGGGGCGGTAGTTGGGCAGGTCCTGGTGCGGGAAGACGGTGCGCGGTGGCTCGGAGGGGAAGAACGGAAACATCGCATAGGACGCGAAGGTCCCCAGCAACAGGCAGAACAGGAGCACATCGGCCCGTCGGCCCAGTCCGTAGGCATAAAGAACCGTGAGCGAGATGACGCCGGTCACGTACACCGTGGTGTAGGCGATCTCCAGCACCACGGGCAAGATCGGACCCAGCGCTTCGATCCCGGCGCGCAGGCCCAGTTTGTCGAGTAGGTAGCGGTCCCACACAACCCACGTTTCTTCCAGCGCCGTCCCGGAATGCGGCTGGGCAAACCACCCCATCTCCTGATACCCCGTCACCAGCAGCGCGAGCATCAGGTAATTGTGCGCGACGTTCTGCCACGGCCGCCTGCACCAGGGGCGCGCCAGCAGAAACGCGAAGACCACCAGATTGACGGCAAGCGTGCGCAGCGTCACCGCGCGTGAAACGGGCAGCACGAGCGCGAGAACGCTGGTGTAGGCGAAGTAGAGTACCGCTACCCAGTCACAGGGCCGAAGTGTGCGCACCAACTTAGAGTTACAATAGCACTCGCCATGCGCGTCACCGCTTTGCTCTGCATTGCCTCCGCCTGCGTGCTGCCCGCCGCGGACCTGCCGATTGCCGGGCTCGCCTATGTCCGCTACAAGGTCAGCGACGTCGAGAAGGCCCGCGGATTTTACACCGGGATCCTTGGCTACAACGCCGCCTTCGAATCGCCCACCTTGGTCTCGTTCCAGATCAACGAACGGCAGTTTGTCGAGATTGCGCCTGGCTTGGGGCAGGAAGAGGACGAACGGCTCGACCACGTCGCCTTCGAAACTACCGACCTCTACACCCTGCGCGTGGAGCTCAACCGCCGCGGCATCCCGGTCACCATGCCGCAAACCACGCCCGAAGGCGACCGCGCCGTCCATTTAACCGACCCCGACGGCCACCGCATCGTGTTCGTGCAGTACATGCCGGGCTCGATGCACCGGAAGACCGCGGGCCAGCCGCTCAGCGCCAAACGAATCTCGACCCACCTCCTGCACACCGGCGTGTCGGTGGCTCACGAGGCTCACGGTCTCGCCTTCTGGCGCGACAAATTGGGCTTCACGGAAATCTGGCGTGGAGGCCCGGAAGGCCAACCGGTGCGATACATCAATTTGAAGACGCCCGGCAGCCGTGGCGACTACATCGAACTGATGCTGCACGATCAGCCGCCCACCCGCCGGCAATTGGGGTCGATGCACCATATCTGTCTCGAGGTGCCCGCCATTCAGCCGGCGCGCAGCGAGGTGCTCAAGCGTGGCGCTCCACAGAGCACCGAGGCACGCATCGGCCGCAACCGCCGCTGGCAGTTGAACCTCTTCGATCCCGACGGCACCCGGACGGAATTGATGGAGCCGAAAACGGTAGATTAGAAAAGTGAGACAAGGAACAAAGGTGAATCGATGAGCACCACCCGGCGTGTGTTTCTCCAGGCATCTAGCGGAGCGGCCGCTCTCGCCTCCCAGGCGAAGCCGGTTTCGGCCAACGACAAAGTGCAGATCGCGCTGATCGGCGCGGGAGGAATGGGAACGGGCGATGTCCAGTCGGCCCTCGCCGTGCCCGGCGTCGAGATCGTGGCCGCCGCGGACGTCTATGAAGGCCGGCTCGCTCGCGCCAGGGAGCGCTGGGGCAATCACTTGTTCACCTCCCGCGACTATCGCGAGGTCCTCGCTCGCAAAGACGTCGATGCCGTGATTGTCGCCACGCCCGACCACTGGCACTCCACCATTTCCATCGACGCCATGAAGGCGGGCAAGGATGTCTACTGCGAGAAGCCGATGATCCAGCACGCCGGCGACGGCAAGGCGATGGTGGACGCAGAAAAGGCCACCGGCCGTATCTTGCAGGTTGGCAGCCAGCGCGTGTCGTCGATTGTCTATAAGAAAGCGCAAGACCTGCTCAAGTCCCGCTCCATCGGCCAGTTCAACATGATCGAAGCGTGGTGGGACCGCAACTCCGCCATCGGCGCCTGGCAGTACTCGCTGCCACCCGACGCCTCGCCGTCCACCGTCGACTGGGACCGGTTCCTCGGCCGCTCCCCCAAAGTCCCGTTTGAACCGATCCGGCTGTTCCGCTGGCGCAACTACAAGGACTACGGAACCGGCGTCGCCGGCGACCTGTTTGTACACCTCTTCTCGGGCATGCACTTCATCACCGGCTCGCTCGGGCCGACGCGGATCTACGCCACGGGCGGTTTGCGCTTCTGGCACGACGGGCGCGATGTGCCCGATGTGATGCTCGGTCTGTTCGACTATCCCAAGACCGATGCGCACCCCGAATTCACTCTCATGCTCCGCGTGAATTTTGTCGACGGTTCCGGCGGCAGCCATGTCTTCCGCTTTGTCGGCAGCGAAGGCGTGATGACCGTGGGCAATGGCGTGACCCTCGAGCGCCAACCGCGCGAAACGGAGCCGGGCTACACCATCGACACGTTCCCGAAAGCGGTTCAGGACAAATTCCTTGCCGAGTATCGCGAAAAGTACCCGAAGACCATACCCTCTCCCGACGCCATTCGGCCGCGCAATGTTGAAAAATTCCTCCCGCCGCGCGGCTACGATGACCATCGCGACCACCATTTCAACTTCATCAACGCTGTACGCACGCGCCAGCCGGTGGTCGAAGACGCGACGTTCGGGTTCCGCGCCGCGGGTCCGGCGGTGCTCTCCAATGTCAGCTACTTTGAACGGCGCGCCGTTCAGTGGGATCCGGTCACGATGACCGTCAAAGGTTAGGAAACGACAAATGCCATTCGCGAAGAACGATCAGATTCAAATCGCCACCATCGGCGTGGGCGGCATGGGCTCGGGCGATACCCAGAGCGCGCTCCAGATTCCTGGCGTCAAACTGCTCGCCGTGGCCGACCTCTACGACGGCCGTCTGGAACGCGCCCGCGAGAAATGGGGTAAGGACATCTTTGTCACCCGCGACTACCGCGAGATCCTCGCCCGCAAGGACGTCGACGCCGTGATTGTGGGCACCTCCGACCACTATCATGCCCAGATCTCGATCGACGCCATGAACGCAGGCAAGGACGTTTACTGCGAGAAGCCCATGGTGCAGAAGATCGAACAGGGGCACGCCGTCTGGGAAGCGCAGAAGAAGACGGGGCGCATCCTTCAAGTGGGGTCGCAATACGCCAGTTCGATGGTGTTTCTCAAGGCCCGCGAGATGTTCCGCCAGGGCGCCATTGGCACGATGAACCTTGTCGAAGCATGGCTGGACCGCAGCACCGCGATCGGTGCATGGCAATACTCGATTCCTCCGGATGCCAACCCGGAGCGCGTCGATTGGAGCCGCTACACCGCCATCACGACCAAACGCCCCTTCGACGCCAAGCGCTTCTTCCGCTGGCGCAACTATCAGGACTACGGCACGGGTGTC
>JAEUQD010000193.1 GCA_016789925.1 Bryobacterales bacterium
GCCGGTGACCGCGACACGCTGACTCCCGTGCCGGGGCTGGAGCGGATCGATGCCGACCTCAAGAAGGTCTACGCCACGGCGGGCAAGCCCGAGAACTGGAAGCTCCTCCGCTACGACGTAGGCCACGAAGAAACCCCCGGCATGCGCCGTGAGATCATGGCGTTCCTACAAAAGCACCTTTCATGAACCTTCTTCTCCTAGCCTTTTTGCAGACCATCGCGGTGGTCCCCGAAGTAGAGTCGAAAGTCTACGAACAAGCCCGGCAGATCCTTGTGAAGCCCGGCTACAAGCAGCCCAAACCCTACCCGGGCTATGCCGGCTTTGTGGGTTGGGCGTCGGTTGTGCGCACGCGAACCGGCGCGCTGCTCACGATGTTCTCCTCCGGATACTGGCACGCGTCGCCGCCGACGCCGATCAAGAGCATCACGCCCGAAGACGTTGGGCGCTGGCGGAAAATGGGGATGCCCGACGTCCAGGCGCCGCGCGGCGGGCGCGCCGAGATCATGCGCTCGGAAGATGGCGGACGCACGTGGACGGATCCCGTTCCGATGATCGACACCGAATGGGACGATCGCGCGCCCGCCGCCGCGCTGCTTCCCGATGGAACGCTGGTGGCGTCGTTCTTCACCTATCCCCACGCCGGCGTCGCGATCATTCGTTCTTTCGACGATGGCAAGACGTGGGAGCAGAAGCCCATCATGATCCGCGCGCCCTTCCATGACTTGGCCACCGATGGTCCGCCGATCGTGATGCCCGATGGTTCGCTGTTGCTGGCAACCTACGGCAAGGAGAAAGAAGGCGACCGCTACGAAGCGATCGGCATCTTCGCTTCGAAGGATCGCGGCCAGACGTGGCAGTATCTGTCCAGCATTCGCGCACAGCAGGAGATGACCGAACCGGGCCTTGCCCGCCTGAAGGATGGCACGCTGGTTCTGATTACACGTTCGGAGGCGGCGGTCAGTTTCTCGAAGGATAACGGCCGCACGTGGACCGAACCGCGCAACCTGCCCACGCGGATCTTCGACCCCTGGCTCCTTACACTGCGCGATGGCAAGTTACTGTCCATTCACGGGTCGTATCAGCGGCCGCAGCGTGGGTTGCGCGCACTGATCAGCAATGACGGCGGGCGCACGTGGAATGGAGCGGGGCCGAACTACGGCTTCACGGTGGACCCCACGGTGTACGGCTATTCGCGCGGCGTGGAATTGCCCGATGGTTCGCTGTACATCGTCTACCAGGCCACCGGCGGACATACGACGGAAGACGCACGCTCCATGTCGATCTACGGCATGCGTCTTCGCGTCAACAAAGATGGTCGCGGCATTACGACGCTGCCCGCGCGTTAGTCGGCCAGTTCTACTTCAATGCGCTTGGTCGAAGGATCGAGCGCCAGGATCTTGAACTTCCGCACTTGGCCCGGACCAAGCGACTCGGGCCCGGAACTGGCGGCGGCGCTCGATCCGCCCTGCTTCCAACGGGCGGCCAGCATCGCACTGAGCGAGCCGAGGTCCACGGTAGCGGGACGGTCGGCGGCTTTCTCCGGCTGCGCCGGCTTGGGGACCCTGCATGTCGCGTTCACACCTTCGCCCAGTTCCACCTTGGCGCGGTCCTCTCGCAGTTCCACGACGCGGCCCGTCACCTGCTCGCCCACCTGGTGTTCGGCGATGTACGTATCGGCCGAAGTGGGTTCGAGCTGCTTCATGCCCAGACGCACGCGGCGGCGATCCTGGTCCAACTCGAGCACCTGCGCGCGAACCACCTTGCCGACACTCAGAACTTCCTTCGGATGCTCCAGGCGCTTGCCGCTTACCATGTCGCCGATGTGGATCATCCCTTCGATGCCTTCGGTCAAATCCACAAACGCGCCGAAGTTGGCGAGAGACGTTACCGGAGCTTCGACAATGGCGCCGACTGGAAACTTGCTCTTCGCTTCTTCCCAGGGATCGCCCAACGCCTGCTTCAGGCCGAGCGCGATCCGCTTGTCCGCGGTGTTGATGCCCAGGATCACGACATCCACCATCTCGCCCACCTTGACGATGTCGGCGGGCCGCTTCTGCTTCTTTGACCACGACATCTCGGACACGTGAATCAGCCCCTCGACGCCGGGCTGCAATTCAACGAACGCGCCGAAGTCGGTCGTCCGCGCCACCTTGCCCTTGATGCGCTGGCCGACCGCGAGCGACTGTGACGCCACCGTGAACGGATCGGGCATCAACTGCTTCATGCCCAGGGAAATCTTCTTCGTCTGCGCATTGATCTTGAGGATCTTCACCTGGATCTGGTCGCCCGGCCGCACGATGTCCTGCGGCTTGGCGTTGCGTACATACGACATCTCGGCCACGTGCAGCAAACCGTCCACGCCGCCCAGGTCGACAAACGCGCCGAATTCGGTGAGCGAACGCACCGTACCCTGCACCACCGCGCCTTCCTTCAACGTGCCGAACGCCTGCTCGCGTGCAGCAGCCGCTCGCTCTTCGAGCACGCCGCGGCGGTCCACCACTACATCGGCGTCGGCGCCGTCACGTTCGATTTCCAGCTTGGTGATGCGGCATTCAATCTGCTGCCCTACAAGCTTCTCCATGTCGGCCTGCTCCCGCACACCCGACCGGGAAGCCGGCATGAACGCGGGAAGCCCGATGTCGACGCGGAAGCCGCCCTTCACCAACTCCGTCACGGTCCCGCTGACGATCGCCTTGTCCGCGAGCGCCTTCTCGAAACTCGTGAAGTCGGTAGGGACGAACACCTTGTGGATCGAGAGCTTGGCGTTGCCTGCCTCGTCGCGTCCGGTGACCGTTACCTTCACGGAATCGCCGGGCTTCAGCGTGCCTGCCTGGTTGGGCGGCAGCACGCCTTCCCGTTTCCGGCCGATATCGACGAAAACGCCCTCCGGCGTCACCGTCACAACCACACCATCGATCGTTTGGGGTTCGTCCGGGGCCTTTTCTGTCTTGTGCTCCTGCTCGAACTGCGTGAGGATGTCGCCGAACGAACTCTCGCTTGCTTCTGTGTTGGGAAGTGCATCTTCGGCTGGCGCAGACGTGATCACAGGCGAAGACTCGGGGTTATGCAAATTGTCCATGGGAAAACCGCGTATTTCACTTCATTGTGACATAGCCCGCCTCGCCGTTTTTGGTGAGCCTTCTGCTCCCCCGATTTCCGCGTAGACTGTTAAGGCCACTGCAGGTGCGCCACAAACCAATCCAAACGAGGTGACCCGAATGCACATCGACCAAGCGAAGCTGGAAGCCTTCATGGGCCGGCTGCTCCAGGAGATGGGTGCGGCAATGAACGTGGGGCTGGTCAATATCGGCGACCAACTCGGCCTTTACAAGGCCATGACCGGGGCCGGCTGGCTGACCCCGGCCGAGCTCGCCGCCAAAACCGAAACCGATGAACGCTACATTCTCGAATGGCTGAGTTCCCAGGCCGCCGGACAGTTTGTAGACTACGATCCCTCCACGGGTAAGTTTCGCCTGCCCGATGAGCATGCCATGGCGCTTGCCATCGAAGAGAGCCCCTGCAACGTCGCCGGAGCCTACAACGTAATCGCCTCCACCATCAAGGACCAGGAACTGATCGCCGATGCGTTTCGGACCGGCCGCGGCGTCGGCTGGCATGAACACCATCACTCGTTGTTCGCCGGCACCGACCGCTTCTTCCGGCCCGGATATCGAACTCATCTCGTCAATGAGTGGTTGCCTGCGCTGACCGGCGTGGTGGACAAGTTGAACCAGGGAGCGGCCGCGGCCGACGTCGGCTGTGGTTTCGGAAGCTCTACCCTGCTAATGGCGCAGGCGTTCCCGAAGTCGCAGTTCTTTGGTTTCGACTATCACGACGGTTCGATTGAAGGCGCACGCCGCAGAGCCGCCGACGCCGGTATCGGCGCGCACCGGCTGTCGTTCGAGGTCGCCTCGGCGAAGGCCTTTCCCGGCAGCGCCTACAGTCTGATCACCGTGTTCGACTCTCTGCACGACATGGGCGACCCCGTCGGCGCAGCGCGTCACATCCGCCAGGCCCTCGATCCGGACGGCGTGTTCATGATCGTTGAACCCTTCGCCTACGACAGCCTTGAGAACAACATCAACCCAATTGGCCGCATGTTCTACTCCGCCTCCACGATGGTCTGCACGCCGGGCTCGCGCGCTCAGGAGGTTGGCCTGGCCCTCGGCGCGCAAGCGGGTGAAGAAAAGATCCGTGGCGTCGTGATGGCTGCCGGGTTCACGCGGTTCCGCCGCGCTACCCAGACACCGTTCAATCTCGTCTTCGAAGCCCGGCCATGATCCGGGAAGAACCATCGGCCGGCCTCTGATGCAACTTGTGAATTCTTCGGTTTGAGGGTAAACACCGGAACCTCATTCCGCTACACTCTCACGTAGCGCGGTGGATGAGGGAGCAGTGCCGCAGCTCAAAACCTGAGGAGGTTCACATCAATGACACGAGGCATACTGCTGACGGTCTTTCTGGCTGCCGCACCGACTGCGGCATTAGCTTTTAGCAACGGACCCGTACCCGAACGTACTGGCGCGCCCGTCGATGGCGGCATCAATTGTTCGGCGTGCCACCGCGGGAACGCCATCAACGACGGCATCGGCCGGCTGACGATTCTTGTTCGCGATTACCGGCCGGGCGTCAAGCAAAGGGTTCGGGTTGTTCTTGAACATCCGGAGGCCCAGCGCTGGGGCTTCCAGATTACCGCCCGGCTTGCCGGCAATCCCGCCCAGCAGGCCGGCACTTTCGCCGTCACCGACAGTAACCAGGTTCGCTGCGCCGATGGCACTGCCGCCCCCTGTAACGGACAGCGCGAGTTCGCTGAACACTTCGCGCGCTCCACCTATCCGGGCCAGCGCGGCCGCGCCGTGTGGGACCTGGAATGGACTCCCCCTTCCCCCGCGTCCGGCGAGGTCATCTTCTACGCAGCCGGGAATGCGGCCAATAACAACGCCATCAATACCGGCGACTTTATCTACACCACCAGCACGACCATCGCGGCCCAGAACTGCAATCTGACGACGGCGCCGCGGATTTCGAGCATCCGCCACGGGGCATCGTTCTTGGATGGACCTTATGCAATGAACACGATGATCACCCTGGGCGGTACCGGCTTCCAGCGCCCGGGTCAGAGCTTTACGGCCGAAGGCCAAGACCTCGTGGACAACCGGTTCCCCGCGGAGGCATCCTGTGTCGCGGTGGAAGTGGCGGGCCGCCGGGCTGCTTTGACCTACCTCGACGCCGGCCAGATCAACGCCCAGATTCCGACAATCGGCGATTTGGGCCCGGTTCCGGTCCGCGTGATCGCCAACCCTGGCTTGCCCAACGAACTCCGAAGTGACGCCGTGAATATCACGCTGGTGGAAAACGCTCCGGCATTCTTCCGCCTGTTGCCGACTCCGTGTATCGCGGGCGTTTTTCAGGACGGTGCGGTGACGGGCGACCCTTCGCTGCTGCCGTTTACCAAGGGCGCCAAGGCGGGGGATATTCTGAGCCTGTATGCGACCGGCCTGGGCGTGACTGAGCCCGTCTATCAAGCCGGGGAGATTCCCGGCGGACCGGTTGAGGTGAAGATGCCGATCCAGTTGGAATGGAACGGCGTTGTGATGGACAGCCGCGACATTCTCTACGTTGGCCTCGCCCCGGGTAACATCACGGGGTTGTACCAGATCAATATTCGCGTTCCCGCTGTCGCGCGGGCCAACATTCACAACCAACTGCGGATCCGGCAGGGAAGCCGCTTGTCACCGGAGAACACGACGCTATACATCGCTCCCTAACCCTCTGGTGGGAGAGTGGGGAATTGGCGGCGGCCTGCCGGGCAGCGTACACTACAGCTAGCTCATGCGGCCCGCCGCCTTTTGGTGGTCTTGCCTGGCGCTCGCAGCGGCTTCGCTGCCGGGCGGATTTCTCTGGGGGAGCGAAGCTCTCCCGCGCCAAGCTCCGAAATACACACCGTCCAGCCTTGTCAACGCGGCCAGCTTCCAGCCCGGACCTGTCGCTCCGAATTCAATCGTTAGCCTCTATGGCGAAGGGTTGGCGTATGTGACCCGGTCGCTGCAACCTTCCGATATCCGGAACGACCGGATGCCCGACGTGTTGCCCACAACGGGAGTCCGCGTCTTGATTGCCGGGGTTTCCGCCCAGATCTACTACGTTTCGCCCCGCCAGGTGAATCTATTGGTTCCTCCGACGCTGGTAGCTGGCTCGGCTGAATTGCAGTTGGTGTTGAACGGGTTGGCTGGGCCGGCGATTTCAATCCGCGTGGCCGACGCCTCTCCGGCTTTGTTCCAACAGAATGAGGATACGGTGATTGCCACTCGTGTGGACGGTACACTCCTGACGCGTCAGAAGCCCGGACGGCCCGGTGATGTCCTGATCTTGTACGCTACCGGGCTTGGTCAGGTGTTTCCACTGCCCACTTATGGCGAGATCGTCAGAAAGGCGGCGCCGCTCGTCGATCAGCGTCGCTTCCGCCTGTTCCTCAACGGGACACCGGTCGGACAGGACGATATCCTTTATGTCGGGCTTTCACCCGGCTACCCGGGCCTGTACCAGATCAATCTTCGGACTCCTTTGGCAACGCAGGAGTGGCCTGTCATCCGTTTAGCATTCGACGAGACATTCAGTCTCGACGGGTTGGCCTTGCCGTTGACGCCCTGAAACCAACGCCCTCTGGCCCGCGTCCGCTAGAATCAGAACGGAGTCTATCCTCGATATGAAGTGGTACGCGAGTCCCCTGGTAATCTGGGCTGCTTGGCTGGCGCCGGCGCAGCAGGCGGATCCAGTGGCTCAACGATCCTATGAGGTTGCCACGGGTACAAAGATTCCCCTCGGCTTGATTAACAGTATCAGCACCAAGCAGGCTGTGGAGGGCGACCGGGTGTACCTCGAAAGCGTGTTCCCCATCCTGGTTGACGGCAAGATTGTCATCCCACCGGGTAGCTATGTGGCCGGAACCGTCACTCAGTCTCGCCGGGCCGGACGCATTAAGGGCCGTTCGGAATTGTTTATCCGTTTCGACTCTTTGACCTTACCGAATGGGGTGACGCGCGATTTCCGCGCTCGGGTGGGCGGTCTCGATGGTCGCGCCAGCGAAGAGTTGGATCGCAGCGAAGGGAAGATTAAGGGCGAAGGCAACAAGGGTGGCGATACCCGGACTGTCGCTGAGACGTCCGCCGGTGGGGCGGCTCTCGGCGCCATTATCGGTTCTTCCTCCAGCCGGGCGGGAATGGGCGCCGGGGTCGGCGCGGCTGCCGGGGCGACGGCCGGGTTAGTCGGAGTCCTCATGAGCCGCGGGCCTGATGCCATTCTGGCGCGAGGCACCACGCTCGAGATGGTCCTGGACCGGCCGCTCACGTTTACCGACGAGGAACTCAGCTTTGGAGGAGGAGGCCAAGGCCGGAGAACCAGTTTCTCCGAAGGTCCGGGGCCCCAACCCTCCCAGCGCAATCAGGGCAGCCGGTTGCCGCGCCTGCCGGGCCGCGTTCCATAGCTTACGGATTCACCCGCAAGGTGGGGAAATCCCCCAGTACTTTTTATCCATCCCCACCTCCGCAATTTTCCTGAGAGTGCTAAGCTGTCCAGGGGACTGTAGATAAGAGGGGGCATTCCCTGACCGATAGCACTTTTTTTCGGCCCGCTCCCTAATTTTTCGCTTCCAGACAGACGATAGACAATTAGGGACGAGCAATGGAACTCGGATCATTAGAAGTTCAAATATTCGTAAGCCTTGTAGTTGTACTCGGCACGGCGTTCATCGCATTGGTTTGCGACTTTCTGAAGGGCAACAACGAGCAGTTGCGGGAACGCAATGTCGAGTTGCGAACCCGGCAGGATGAGAGGGAAAAGCTCGGCCTCGGCCAGCCTATGGCGTGGCTGCAAGGCCTTGCCGCGCTGATCCAGCGAGGCCCGGCGCAGGCGCCGCCGGCCCCGCTGAAGCCGGAAGCAGACGCCCCGGTGGCGACTCCCGTCGCTGCCGACTCGGCACGGCCACAACCGCCGATTCCCGAGGCGAAGCCGGTGACGTGGACGCCGCCCGAGCCCGTCGCGCCTGTCCAGGAAGCTACCCCGGAAGCGCCGATGCGCCGCCGCCTTTACGACGAGGTCCGGTCCACTTCATCCGGCAACACCTGGGCCAGCAAAGAAGAATTGGAGCAATTGGCGGGCCGGGCAGCTCGAATCCGCGCCAGGCATGAGGCCGGCCAACAACCTTCCGTCGACTTGGCCCAAGAACCGAAGTTCGCTTCCCCTGAGCCCGCGGTGGCCGCCCCTCAGCCGCCTCCTCTCCCATCGCAGGTGAGCCCGGTCATTGCGGCTGAGTCCGCAATTCCCACCAATCACAAGATTCACATTCTGCCGGTGTCCTCGGTTGTTGAACCGGAAATCCCCGTCGATGCCGAGCCCGAGTTTGAGATCGCTTCGGAAGTGGAATCCGCACCAGAAGCGGTCTTTACCGCTGAACCCGTCGCCGAGCAACTGATCGAGCCACTCCCGGAACGGAACTACGAATTCCAACAGGCAGCCGCCCTCGCGCCTCCGCCCGCCGATGAACCGGAATTGGTTGCCGAGGCAGAAAAGGTTGAACCTCCTCGCGCCGAGAGCGAGGCCCCGCCTCCAATCTCTTACCCCACCGTTGCCTTACCCCCGGGCATGCAAGAGCCAACCGTCCTCACCTCCTTGCTGGAAGCCAACCAGGCGTTCAATGGTGTTGCTGTTTCCATCGGGATCAACGACTATGAGGCTCTTCGCGAACGCTTGGCCACCGCCGCCGATAGTGCCGAGGCCATGGCGCCCGTTCACAAGCTGATTGATTCCATGCTCCGGCCTGAAGATTTTGCCTGCCGGTTCAACGAGGACGAGTTCGTCTTGCTGTTTCCGGGAGAAACCGGTTCCTCGGCCCAGCGCCGCTTGTTCCAGGTTTCCGAGAAGCTGTGGGATTTCCAATTGCGGTCCCTGGGGCAACTCGCGGTCATGTTTAGTTGGGGCGGGCTCGAGGTTCCAAACGACTCTTTATCCAGCGCCGTTTCGGCCGCGCGGGAGCGTATGTACCAGACTCGCCGGAACCGGCGGCAGTCGCCGCTGGATCGCAAGCGCGTAGTGAACGCATAGGCGAGGAGCCTTCTCCTTCTCTAATTATTCGCCTCCACCGAAAAATCGCATAATCAACTATTTGAAATTTATTTCTCCCACCGTTTGAACAACTTATAGTTTTGGAATTGTAAATGCCGCGTCCCCACCCTCCATCCTGGGCGCGGTATGAAACACTTTACTCATTCCGCCCCTTCCTCGAAATCGACACATTTCGACACCAATTTGACTCCCATCCAGGCCGCCGCTGCCATCGCCCTCGGCTTCGGACTCGAGATTCCCGCCGTTGCTGCGGAACTCAAAATCCACCACTCCACCCTCTACAACTGGGCCAAGAATCCCTTCTTCTTCAAAGCCGTCGAAACCGCCAACGCCGAATTCCAAAAACAGTTCCGCACCCAGATCGCGATGCTCACCCGCCTCGCCTTGACCAACATCCAGCAAATCCTCGCCGACACCGAAGCTTCGCCATCCGTTCGCCTCAAGGCCGCCCTCGCCGTCCTCAAACAGGACTGGAAGCTCCCCCGTTCGACAGATTTCGACACAAATTCAGCAGAATCGGACTCCCTGCGAAACGAAATGCCACCGGAATCCGAGGAGCCTCAACAGCCGGTTCGGAGCGAGAAAGTCGGCCGCAACGAACCCTGCCCTTGCGGCTCCACCCTCAAATACAAACGCTGCTGCGGCAACCCGGTTGGCCCATTCGACAAAATTCGACAGCCTGATTCCAATGAAATCAATAACTTGCGAAACGAAATGGCTGGCTGAGGAATACTTACCGGCCGGTCAGCATCTCAACCGCTTCCAGTTCCTTGCCGGCTTCGGCGTACTTGCCTTGCGCCAGCAACTCACGGTAGCGCCGCAGCCGCTGTCTGATTTCGGCGATGCGATTGTCCGCCGGTGGTGCGGCTTGTGAAACCGGAGCCGCTCCCTTGTCCGGCGTCGCCGCGGGTTGCTGCTCCGTGCTCGTTCTCCGCACTGCATCCGGATTGGTCGCGCTCAGTTCGGCCAGAGCTTCCTCGTAGGTGTCGCGATAAATCAGTTGGTTCCCCACGGCCACCACAACCTTCTTTAGCTGTGGCATGCGCGCCTCCCGGGCCTGAATATAGATTGGCTCGATATAGACAAACGTCTCATCCAGGGGCAAAACAAGCATCTGTCCGCGCAATACCTCGGAACCTTCCCGGCTCCATAAACTCAGGTCTTTGGAAATATTCGGGTCCTGGTTAATCCTGGCCTCAATCTGCATGGGCCCAAAGATCAATGCCTGCTTCGAGAGCTGCAGAAAACGAAGCTCGCCCAGATTCTTCCCATCGCACCGGGCCGCCATCAGTCCAATCAAATTGTCTTTGTTGCGGGGAGTAAAGGGAAGAATCAGCAGAAACTCCGGTTCGCTTTCCCCAGGCAGCGTCGCCAGCACATAGGTGGGTGGCACCATCTGCGGAGTGCTGTCCCGGCCTTGCACGTTCCTCGCCACGTCCCAAACATCTTCCTTGTTGTAGAAGGCTTGCGGGTCCCGCATGTGGTAGTTCCGGTAGATCTCGGCCTGCACGCGGAAAAACGCTTCCGGATACCGCAGATGCCGCCGCAGCGCATCCGGCATGGCCGTGAGCGGCTTAAACAGCGTGGGAAACAAGTTGCTGTAAGCCTGGATGATCGGATCGGCTGGATCGGCGATGTACAGGTTGATCGTGCCATGATAGGCATCCACGGTCGCCTTCACGGAGTTGCGCATGTAGTTGAGACGCCGTCCTTGAAACGAGAGAAGTTGCGAATAGGGATGGGCGTCCGAAGTGGTGTATCCATCCACTGTCCACACCAGGTGCCCTTCGTCGGTCACCACCAGGTAGGGATCGCTGTCCCAATGGAGAAACCCCGCCACCGTTTCCAGCCGCTCTTTCACACGCCGGCGGATCATCATCCGGCTGTCCGGGGAAAACTGGTTGGTCAAAAGAATG
>JAEUQD010000301.1 GCA_016789925.1 Bryobacterales bacterium
ACTGCATGGCAACCGCAGAAACTGGCTCTCAGAATTGCGACGGGAGAGAACGAATACGATAATTTCCTTTGAGGCGTCCGCCGTCGCGGTAGTCGACTGGGCGAATCGGGTCGGGCGAATCGGGTCGGCCTGACCCGTCACAGTGGCACTTTGGCGGAAATGCCGTTGGCAAGCGACAAGAGCGCAGATAACCGCAACACATTTCGCCCGAGATCGCCGGAAAGTTCGGTGTCTCCGCCGATCTCGCTGCCCCCCACCCAACCCAATCTCAGGAATCTGCTGAAATACTCCCCAGAAGCCGGCGCGCCAGCCCAAACAGCCCGGTCAGATTTCGGGAAAAGTTCCAATGTGACGGGTCGCACTGTCCCGCCGGTTCAGCCATTCCCCAACGCGCCCCACCAGCCCGGCCTCCCCTTGGCGAGCCTGGCGCCTTTGCGTGAGTAGAGGCCCCCCACCAGGCGAATCTCCTCCAACCAGGAAACCCCATCTTTTTCTCTTGACACTTATAGTCAAAAACCATACTATTACTATGGGTATCAGTCGTGATTGTCCAGAGGACAAACTGTAACGTTCAAGGCTTCTTTGCGACTCATCCCGTGTTTACGGGGGCGGAGTTCTCCGAGTGGTACGGCTCATGGCGCGAGACCCGGGAGCGTACGACTGAAGCCCTGCTCGCTTATCACGTCAAGAGGGGGCATCTGGTACGAATTCGTAAGGGACTGTACGCCGCTGTCCGACCGGGATCCACGCCTGCAAGCGTGCCGATCGATCCCTTCCTGGTCGCCGGCAGGCTGGCGCCAGATGCGATTCTCGCCTATCACACAGCACTCGAATTTCATGGCAAGGCACACTCGCCGATGCACGGGTTTTACTACCTGACTGGCCTTGCCGCACGTCCGCTGGGATTCCGCGACCAGCGGTTCCGAGCCGTGCGGTCTCCAGCCGCACTACGGTCCAAGGGAGCCGAGTTGTCAAACGTGGTGGACGGCGAGAGGATGGGGCTCAGCGTCCGCGTGACCAATCTGGAACGGACCATGGTGGACGTATTGGACCGGCCGCATTTCGGAGGGGGCTGGGAGGAGATCTGGCGCAGCCTTGAAAGTGTTGAGTTCTTCGATTTCGATGCGGTCGTTGAATACGCGCTGCTACTCGACAATGCGACCACGATCGCAAAAGTGGGCTTCTTCCTGGAGCAGCACAAGGATTCACTGATGGTAGAGGAGCGCCACCTTGAGCCGCTGAGGAAACGCCGCCCGCGAGCTCCGCACTACCTCTCCCGCGGCGCACGACGTCCTGGTAAGCTCGCCGCCGGCTGGAACCTGGTTGTGCCCGCGGAGGTTCTCGAACGGCGCTGGGAGGAGGTCACGTGAGAATCTCGATCCAGCGATTGCAGGGGGAAGCGGAAGCCACCGGTTTCCGCACCGAGATGCTAGAGAAAGTGGCCCACCTGCTGCACCTGCTTGGGACGATCCAGACGCATCCGTTTCTGCGGGACAAACTGGCGCTCAAGGGCGGTACCGCGCTGAACTTGTTTCTATTCGACGTGCCGCGTTTGTCGGTCGATATCGACCTGAATTACGTCGGCGCCGGGCCGCGCGACGAGATGATGGCCGAGAGGCCGAAACCCGAGGAAGCACTGGGCGCTGTCTTTGCTCGCGGGGCTTTTCAGTGAAGCGTATCCCTGTCGATCACGCGGGCGGCCGCTGGGCACTTCGATATGAGAGCGCATTGGGGACCGGCGGCAATCTCGAAGTCGACTTGAACTACATGTTCGGGGTACCGCTCTGGACGCTAAATCCACGAGATTCGAGGCCCATCGGTTCCTTTCGCGCGACGGGTATTTCTACACTGGACGTCCAGGAACTGGCAGCCGGCAAAATCGCTGCTCTTTTGTCCCGGGGTGCAAGCCGTGATCTGTACGACGCGCACCAATTGTTCATGATTTGCCCGATGGAGCGCGACCGGCTCCGAGTGGCCTTTGTGATCTACGGAGCGATCAACCGGAGGGACTGGCGAATGGTGTCCGTCGGGGACGTAGCGGCGAATCCGAGGGATGTTCGCAGTCAGTTGATCCCCACACTGAGGCGGGAGGCCATGGTGGCCATCGGGCGAACGGAGGGGTGGGTAACGCGCCTGGTCGACGAATGCCGTAGGGCGCCCGTCTGACAGTTCTGTCCCTATGTCACTTCGACCCAAACGCGGTTTGAACGCCAAAATATGTAGATATATTCTACGTTTCTTGCCCCGATTTTCGTTACGTTCGGGGCGCAGGCCGGATTGAGGCCGGATTGGGGAAGGCCCCGAATAAGTACGGGAACGTGTGAGTCGTTACGGGTGGCGGGCGCTGGAGAGGCGCAGCCAAACGGGGCGGCTGACGGCGGCCTGGTTCACTCGGTTATGCGAACGCTGGCTGGCACTGCCCCGGCTGGTGCATCCCGATTCTGAGGTGCGGCTTGACGCCACGCATCCGAGGTAGGAGCCGTATGCGCTAGCAGCGCTCGTACGGATCTGTGCGGGGTTGTGTCAAGAACACGCTCGACAAAGCGTGATGCTGTACCAGAGATGAAGGAGGGCCCTTCGAAGCCGGCTTACAGGAGCAGGCTTCAAACAGCCGTAAGCTGCTGCCGTCCCATG
>JAEUQD010000304.1 GCA_016789925.1 Bryobacterales bacterium
TGGCGCTTTCGGCAAATGGCATAACGGCTCGCAAGGCCCCTACCATCCCAATGCCCGCGGCTTCCGGGAATACTACGGGTTCACCTCCGGCCACTGGGCCCACTACTTCAACACGGAGATGGACCACAACGGCCGCTTCACGCGGGGCAACGGCTTCATCATCGACGACCTGACCGACCACGCCCTCCGCTTTATCGAACAGAACCGTAGCAATCCGTTCTTTTGCTACCTGCCCGTCAATACGCCGCATTCGCCCATGCAGGTCCCCGAGCGGTTCTACTCGAAGTTCGCCAACTTCCAGCCACGGCTCCAGGCGACGGACCCGAAGCTCGAAGAGCTTACGATGACGCGCGCAGCCCTGGCGATGGTCGAGAACATCGACTGGAACGTGGGCCGCGTGCTCTCGAAGCTGAAGGAACTCAAGCTTGAAAGCAACACCATCGTCCTCTACTTCTGCGACAACGGTCCCAACAGTTGGCGCTGGAACGGCGGCATGAAGGGGCGCAAGGGAACGCTCGACGAAGGGGGGCTCCGCTCACCGCTGCTCATCCGCTATCCAGGGAGGATTCCCGAGGGGCGCACCGTCGCGCCGATCGCCGGCGCGATTGACCTGTTGCCGACCCTGACTTCGCTCGCCGGTATCCCGGTGACCTCCACCAAGCCGCTCGACGGCCGCGACCTTTCCCCGCTTCTGTTCGACAACAAACCGGCATGGCCCGATCGCACGCTCTTCTCTCTCCATAACCGGCGCGTCAGCGTGCGCACCGAGCAGTACCGTCTAGACCCTGACGGCAGGCTGTTCGATATGCTTGCCGATCCAGGCCAGACTCAAGATGTCTCGCCGGAGCGCGCTGAGGTAGCCGCGCGGCTCACCAAGGCCGCCGCCGAGTGGGGCCGCGAAGTACTGCCTTTGGTTGGTCCGGACGACCGGCCCTATCCGGTGGGCTATACACCGTTCACGTATCTGCCCGCCCGCGACGGTGAGTCCTCCGGCAGCATCCAACGCAGCACGCGCGCCCCCAACAGCTCTTACTTCACGAATTGGACTTCCACCAACGACCGCATCACTTGGGACATCGACGTCCTTCAGCCCGGCGAATACGAAGCTACCTTGCACTACACGTCACCCACCGCCGGATCGGTGATTGAACTCTCGTTCGGCGATGCGCGCCTGGAAGCGCGGATTGCGGAGGCGCACGATCCGCCCCTGTATGGCATGAACGAAGATCGCCACAAGCGCGCCGGGGAGTCCTATGCGAAGAACTTCAGGCCGCTCATCCTCGGTAACATCAATCTCAAAACGGGCCGCGGCAAGCTGACGCTACGGGCCTTGCAAATCGCAGGAGCGCAGGTTGCCGATGTCCGCTACCTGACGCTCACCCGGCGGGAGGAAACAACTTCGCCGCGTCGGCCGGGTCGCCGAATTTGAAGGTCGCCACCGACGGGTCGATGTTCTTCAACAAGCCCGACAGCACGGCGCCCGGCCCGATTTCCACGGCCCGCGTCACGCCTTCGGCCGCGAGCAGCCGCATCGAATCGGTCCACTGCACGGGATTGGGCACCTGCTGATACAAGCCTTCGCGTGCTTCCGCGCCCGTCCGCACCAACTTGCCTTGCCAGTTGTTCACCAGCGGCACTTCCAGGTCCGCGAACGTTGCCGCGTCCAAGTCCACGCGCAACCGCTGCTGCGCCGGCGTCATCAGCGGGCAATGGAACGGCGCCGACACCGGCAACAGTACCGCGCGTTTCGCGCCCGCGGCTTTCGCGAGTTCCGCCGCTCGATTCACGGCCGCGGCATGCCCGGCGATCACCACCTGGTCCGGCGAATTCAAATTGGCGGCGGTCACGACTTCGCCTTGCGCCGCTTCCGCCAGCACGCTTCCCAACTTTTCCAGCGGTAGTTTGAGGAGCGCGGCCATGGCCCCGGTTCCGGCCGGTACCGCTTCCTGCATATACCGCCCGCGATTCCGCACAATGCGCACTGCATCCGCGAACCGCAGCGAGCCCGCCGCCACCAGCGCCGAGTATTCGCCCAGCGAATGGCCGGCGACATAATCCGCCTTCGGATAGCCGAGCGCCAGCAGCGCCCGATAAGCCGCCACCGACACTGATAAGATGGCCGGTTGCGTATTCTCGGTGAGCTTCAACTGCTCTTCCGGACCCTCGAAACACAACGCTGACAGCGCGAAACCCAACGCCTGGTCGGCTTCTTCGAAGACTTCACGCGCGGCCGGATAAGTTTCCGCCAGCGCTTTTCCCATCCCGGCAAATTGTGACCCCTGGCCAGGAAACAGATAGGCAAGTTTGGACATGAAATTTCATTCTCACATGGGCATGCTGTAACCGGGAATTTGTACAATGCTAACCGGATTTTCAGACTGGGCTGATACCGTGATGGGAAAGGGACAACTTATGAGGAACTTTGTGCGTTTGGTGGTTTGCTCCGCGGTCATGGCCGTCATGCTTCCGGCACAGTTTGAAACCAGCGTCGTGTTAGGCACGGTGCGCGACGAGAGCGCTCAATCGGTGCCGGGAGCAAAGGTCAACCTCCGCAATGTCGACACTGGCATCGAATCGGAGGCGCTCACCAGTGAATCCGGCGACTACCTCTTCCTCAATGTGAAGATCGGCCGCTACAAGATCACCATCGAGAAGCCGGGCTTTCAGTCGGCCTCCGCCGACAACGTCACCGTTGCCGTCAACGCCCGCCAGCGCGTGGACTTTCAACTCACGGTCGGGCAGGTGTCGGAAACCATCCAGGTGAACGAAGGCATCATTGCCGTCGAGTCCGATTCCTCCGACCGGGGCCTGGTCGTCAAGAGCCGCCAAATTGTCGACCTCCCGTTGAACGGCCGCAACTACGCGGATCTTGCGCTGCTGGCCACTGGTGTCCGGCGTTCCGACTATGCCTTTGCCAACCCGCCCCGCGAAGGTTCCTTCAATGTCAACGGCCAGCGGTCCATCTTCAACAATTTCCTGATGGACGGCGTCGATAACAACTCCTACGGCACTTCGAACCAGGGCTTCTCGAACCAAGTGGTCCAACTCCCGCCGGACGCGGTTGGCGAGTTCAAAGTCGTCACCGCCAACGCAAGCGCCGAGTACGGCCGCAGTTCCGGAGCCGTGATCAACGCAGCGATGAAAGCTGGAACCAACGAGTTTCACGGCACGGCTTGGGAGTACCTGCGCAACACCGAATTGAACGCGGTCGGCTTCTTCCGGCC
>JAEUQD010000306.1 GCA_016789925.1 Bryobacterales bacterium
ATCCCCGGAACCAGCGGTGTGCCGGGACTCGTGTCGGTGTTTCCCAAGGACGGTTTGACCGCGGACTCCGTGCGGCTGGTGCCGGAATCGCTTCTCGGTTTCCGTATGCTCCGGCGCGGGTTCCTCGCCAGCTACACGAACGGCAAAGCGTTCATCCTTCCGGAGGCCTCGCCGGAAGCCGCCGCCGCGCTGCTGGAGAAGTTCCGCGCGCGGCTTGGGCAGACCACCGCCGCGCCGCAAGGGTTCGAAGCGCAGGATAAATACCTGGGCCGCCTGTGCGTCTTCCAGAAGGGCCGGTACCTGGTTGGTGCGGCTAATTTCCCGGCGGAGGTGGACCCGCGTCCGCTGGCCTCCGCATTGCTAGCGAGGTTGCCTTGACATGATGGAAATCGGCTTTCACACCGACGCTTTCAACAGCGCCTACTGGAACTTTGACCAATGTTTGGGTTGGGCGCGCGACCACAAGGTGCGCTATATCGAGTGCGGCGCCATCGACGGCGTCTCGTGGATTCACGGCCTGGGCTATCAACCCCATGTCGCCCTTTGGGAAGATCCGCTCCTGCTTCGCCGGAAGATGGACAAGCTTGGCGTCGAGTTCTCGCAGATCGACGCCGCATTCCCGCTTTCGCTTCCTGAAGGGGCGACGCTCGGCGTGGAATACATCCTCCACACGCTGCGCTGGGCCAAACTGGTGGGCTGCCCGCGGGTCGACACGACGGACGACCGCCATGCTCCCACCGCGTTTAGCGAACGCGAAGCACTCAATCACATGCGCCGCATCTACCGCCAGATCGTACCCATCGCGGAGGCTTACGAAATCGCCGTCAACATCGAGCCGCATGGCTACTTCACGACGAAGCCCGTCTTCATGGAGGAGATGCTCGACTTCTGCGAGCCGCCCTGGCTGACGATGAACATGGACACGGGCAATACGTTTATCGCGGGGCAGGACCCGGTGGCGTTCCTGGAGCGCTTTCTGGCGCGCGTCAGCCACGTCCACATTAAAGACGTCAGCGACACGCTGGCCGCCGCCGCGCGCGGCGAGCTGACGGGAATCGCGGTCAGCCACTGCGCCATTGGGGACGGTGTGAATGCCACGAACATCGAGCGTTGCCTGAAAGTGCTTGCGGTCTCGGGCTATCAGGGCGTGCTCAGTCTCGAATGCGAAGGACAGGGCGGCCCGATGCTCGAACGCAGCATGGCGTGGGTGCGCGATGCGTTGCGGAAGGTGCAGCAATGATGGTTCCGCTGTTGCTGGCGTCCATCAAGGTGCTGCTGCTCACGGGTGCGTCCGACGAACCGCACCATCACTGGCGCGAGACAACCGCGTCGATCCGCGATTTACTCGACGAGTCGGGACGCTTCGAGGTCTTTGTGAACGAGGAGCCGCGGGCGTTAAGCGCGGCGGCGCTCGCAGGGTTCGATGTCGTCGTGGTCAACTACAACGGTCCGCGCTGGCCCGCCACCGCCGAGCAGGCGCTCGCCCAGTTTGTCCGCGACGGCCATGGTCTGGTCGCGTTCCATCTTTCCAGCTACGGTCCGTTCAGCGAGTGGAACGATTGGGAGCGCATGATCGGCGCGCATTGGGACAAGGACAAGATCGGTCACCAGCGCCGATGGGCCTTCGATGTCGAATGGACTGAGAAAGCCGGCGCGCTGGGTAGCGGCGCGAAGTTTGTGGCGGTCGACGAACTGTACCACCGGTTAACGCTGCTGCCGGGCACGGAGGTAATCGCCAGCTCTGCCAGCCGAAAGGACTTGGGCGGGACTGGGAACCGGGAACCCCAAATCTGGACCAACCGATTCGGCGCGGGCCGTGTTTTCTTCACGACGCTCGGTCACGACACCGCTGCCTTCCATCAAGAGGGTATGCGCGGCGCGTTCGCTCGCGGCGTGGAATGGGCGGCGACCGGCTCAGTTGCGCCCGCGGCGCCCCAACCCCAAACCGCCAAGGTGCGGCTGCTGGTGGTGACCAGCGGCCATGGCTATCCCAATGAGTTCTACGCGCTGCTCCGCCGGCTGCGCGGGGTGGAGTGGCGGCACGCAGCAACTCACGAGGAAGCGTTTGCGCGTCCGCTGGAAGATCGCTATGACGTCGTTCTGCTTCACGATATGCACGACACCACGACACCGAAGACGCGCGAGCGCTTGCGCGCCTTTGTTGAGGCGGGCAAGGGCGTCGTCTCGCTG
>JAEUQD010000310.1 GCA_016789925.1 Bryobacterales bacterium
TTTTGCACAAATTGCGGCGCCGCCCTGCAAGGGCAGTTTTGTACCAAGTGCGGGCAGAGCGCCTCGGAACCGGTGACGCCGGCGGCGTCGACGCCACCACCAGTGGCGGTAGCGGGAGGCAAGCGGACGATCTGGCCGTACTTTCTGTTCGGGTGCCTGGGCTTGATTGTGCTGTCGGTGCTCGCGATGGTGGGCACAGGGCTGTTTGTCGCGAAGAAGGTGAAAGACGCGGGATTGGACCCCGGGTTGATGGAGCGGAATCCGGCGGCGGCCGTCGCCAAGATCCTGGCAACGGTGAATCCCGATATCGAGGTGCTCAATTTCGACGAAGTCCGGGGCATTATCCGGGTGAGGGAGAAGAGCACGGGCAAGGTCATGATCCTGAACTTCGAGGATGCGAAGCGGGGCAAGATCGTGTTCCAGGAAGAGGGGAAGGGCGAGGTTCGGATCGAAGGGGAAGGCGGCAAGGTGCAGGTGACGACGCCGGAGGGAACAGCGGAGATCGGCACGGGGAAGTTGAAGCTGCCGGCGTGGCTGCCCGCGTATCCGAGCATCGCTTCGGTGGATATGAACGTGACGTCCGGGGACGGAGGGATGGCCGTTTTCCGGTCGAAGGACGACACTGCCGCGGTGGCGGAGTTCTATGAGGGTGCGCTGAACAAGGCGGGGATGAAGGTGAACAAGACGACGACGCAGGAGGGAGGGGAGAAGGCGTCGTTTGTGTTGATTGGGACGAAGGGCGAGTCGACGGCGTCGGTATCGGTTGCGCCCGATGGCCAGGGCGGGTCGCAGGTAACGCTCTCCTACAAATAGTTGGGTGAAGGGGACGATCCGTGGTATTCTACGAGTTCGGGCCCAGCCCGGAAGACTTCACCTGTAGTGCGCCCCTAGCGATTTTGCTTGGCGCCGAGGTTCACGATGCCAAAACGCACCTTTCAGCCTAACAATCGCCGCCGCGCCAAAACGCATGGGTTCCGCGCCCGTATGGAGTCGAAAGACGGACGTGATGTGCTTTCCCGCCGTCGCGCCAAAGGCCGCTGGAAGCTTACGGTCAGTGACGAGCGCAACGTCCGCTACGCCAAAACCAAGTAGCGGCGGCCTGCGCTTTCCGAAATCGTCGCGGTTGCTAGCGCGGGCTGATTTTCGCCGGACCTACGACAACGGAATTCGGTTGCCATCGTCTTTGTTCACCCTGTTCTGGCTCCCCCAGCCAGAATTGTCTCAACCGAGGGTTGGGTTTACGACGCCGCGGGCATTAGGCAACGCCGTGGTCCGGAACCGGATCAAGCGGCTTATGCGTGAAGCCGTGAGACATGAAATCCCCGCGTATCCCCGCCCCGTCGATTACGTATTCAATCCCCGGCGTAACCTGCTGAACGTTCCACTCCCGCAACTGCGCGCCGAAGTGCGCAAGGTGTTTGCCAAATGCGCGAGCTCCTGATGCTGGTCCTGCGTTTCTACAAGCGGTGGATTTCGCCAGTTCTGCCGTCCGCCTGCCGCTTTCACCCCACTTGTTCGATGTATATGCTGGAGGCCGTTGAACGCTATGGAGCTGTCCGTGGCGTTTGGCTCGGTCTCAAGCGTCTGGCCAAATGTCACCCGTTGCACCGTGGCGGGTTTGACCCCGTACCGCGATAGCCCGCAAAACCATGAGCGATCCCACTAAACCCAAAAAAGAAATGTCGATGGAACAACGCCTGATGCTGGCGTTTGCCCTGATGGGGCTGGTCCTCATCGCGTCCACCTATTTGATTCCTTCGACGACGCCGAGTCCGAAGCAGGCGACCAAGGCGGCCCCTTCGGCCCCTACGCCGGCTCCCGCCCCGAAGGCTGGGCAAGGGCCATCGCCGGCGCCGGCCACTCCCGCCGCGAAGGCGGGGCCCGCGGTTCCGGCAGCGAAGGCGGTGGCCGCGGAGAAGGAAGAGCGGATCGAAGTGGACACAACCTTGTATAAGGTGGTGTTTTCGAACCGGGGCGCGGTGGTGCAGTCGTGGATTTTGAAGAAATACACCGATTCGAACGGCAAGCCGCTGGAACTGGTGAACCAGAACGCGGTTGCCAAGAGCGGCTACCCGTTTGGAATTCGCTTTCATAACGACCAGCCGTCGGATGTGGTGAACGGCGGGCTGTACGCGGTGAGCGTCAGCGACGACCGGCTGACGGTGGATTTTGAGTTCAGCGATGGCGTCTGGACGGCGCGAAAGACATTCGCCTTCAAGCCGAATTCGTATTTGTCGCAGATCCATTCGGAGGTGCGCAACAGCGGGGTGCCCAAACCGCACCTGCTCAACTGGCGGGGCGGGTTTGGGGACGCGTCGGTGATCGGGGCAGTCGCATCGCAGAAGTCGGTGCGGTTCGACATGTCCGAGAACAAACTGAAGACTTTGCCATCGGGTGATTTGAAAGAGCCGCAGGCGCACCGCGGACGGTTCAACTTTGCCGGGATCGAGGATGCGTACTTCGCGGCGGTGGCGCTACCGGATACGGGCGAGGATTTTGAGATCCACTCGATTGGGGACACCGTGGCGAACGCCATCGATAAGAAGGAAGAGCTCAACGCGGGGGTCGCGATTGGCGGGTCGGGCGAGAATTCGTTCCAATTCTTCGCCGGGCCGAAAGATTCGGACCTGCTCAAGTCGATTTCGCCGCGGCTGACCCAACTGGTTGATTTCGGGTTCTTCTTCTTTATTTCGCAACCGCTGTTCCTGTCGGTGCACTGGCTGAACGACAAGTATCTGCACAACTACGGCTGGACGATCATCGTGATCACAGTGATCATCAACTTCCTGCTGCTTCCGCTGAAGATCTCGTCGCTGAAGAGCATGAAGAAGATGTCGCTGTTACAGCCGCAGATTGCGGCGATCAACGAGAAATATCGCGGCATGTCGTTCAAGGACCCCAAGAAGCAGCAGCAGAACCAGGAAGTGATGGACCTGTACAAGAAGCACGGCGTGAACCCGATGGGCGGCTGTGTGCCGATGGTTCTGCAGATCCCGTTCTTTATCGCTTTTTACAACGTGCTTTCGGTCGCCATCGAGATGCGGGGAGCGCAGTGGCTGTGGGTAACAGACCTGTCGCGGCCGGAGACCATACCGATCCGCATCCTACCGATCGCGATGATTGCGACGCAGTTCATCATGCAGAAGATGACGCCGGCGACGACAGCCGATCCGTCGCAGCAGCGAATCATGCTGTTGATGCCGTTGTTCCTTGGGTTTATGTTCTACGGAGTGTCCAGCGGCCTGGTGTTATACTGGCTGACTGGCAACGTGGTGGGCATCGCGCAACAGTGGTTCTTCAATCGCACATTCCACGCTCCTGCGCCCGCGATTCCCGCCGCCTCCAAGAAAAAGAAGAGCTGAGGGATCGTAAGAATACCAGTGACCAGGAAATATACTGTCGCGGAGCACGGCGCCCGCATATCTTCTTTTCTGAACCGTGTGCTGCCGCTGGCCACACTCAACGTCAGCTTTGAACTGGTTGACGACGAGCGGCCACATCCCGAGTTTGAGAACCCGGATATTCGCGTGAAATTTTCGGGGGCGGATGTGGATGTTCTTTTGGCCAACAAGACGGAAGTGCTGCTGGCGCTGGAGCAGTTGACGCAGGAAGCTTTGCGGATCCCGGTGGAACATCATTCGCGGATCGCGTTTGATGCGTTGGACCACCGGATGTTGCGGATTGAAGAGTTGCGAATGTCGGCGCTATCGGCCGCCGAACGGGTAAAGGCATCGCATCAGCCGTTCCGGTTCAACCCGATGAACTCGCGGGAGCGGCGGATCATTCACCTTGCCCTGCGCGGGGAGACGTCGCTGCGCAGCGAGAGTGAGGGCTTGGAACCGCGCCGCAACGTCGTGATCTACCCAGCCGATATGCCGTCGTCGCCGGCGCCCGCCCCACCCTCGTTTGGGCGCGGCGGGGACAGGCGATCCGGTCCTCCTCCCCGCGGCGGCCGTCCCGGCCGGCGGTAGTCTGTTTTGAGCGCTAACCGCGCGGCCTCCGCCGTTGGCGGAGCAACTGTATGTCCACAAGCCCAATGAACAGTCAAACATGTTCACTGGAGCGCTCCCCGCTCGACACGATCGCGGCAATCTCTACTCCACCCGGCCATTCCGGGTTGGGAATCGTCAGGCTATCGGGAGCACAGGCCTGTGCGGTCGCCGAACGGATTCTGCGATTTCCCACCACACATACATGGCAGCCCTGGACCGTCCGCATGGCCCAGTTGCCGGACGCGGAAGGGCACACGGTGGACGACGTGGTGGTGTCGTATTTCGCCAAGCCGCGTTCTTACACCGCGGAAGACGTGGTGGAGATTTCGTGTCACGGCGCTCCTGTGCTCCTGCGGCATTGCCTGGAGCGCGCGGTGCAATGCGGCGCGCGACTGGCCGAGCCCGGCGAGTTCACGCTGCGCGCCTATCTGAACGGGCGGCTGGATTTGCCCCAGGCGGAAGCCGTGCGGGACCTTATCGAAGCCACCACTCTCTACCAGGCGCGAATCGCAGCCCAGCAAGTGGATGGGTCGGTGTCGCGACGCCTGGCGCCGGTGAAGAACCAGTTGCTCGAACTGATCGCGCTGCTGGAAGCCGGCATCGACTTCGCCGAGGACGATATTGACGTCGCGCCGGACGCGGAGATTGCCAGACGCATTGAACCCATCGCGGCGGCGCTGAGCCAACTGATCCAGTCGTTTTCTTATGGCCGGCTGGTTCATAACGGATTTACTCTGGCCATCGTGGGCCGGCCCAATGTCGGCAAATCGTCCTTGTTTAATGCACTGCTCGAGCAGGACCGCGCCATCGTGACGCCGATCGCGGGCACGACGCGCGACATGGTCTCGGAAACCGCTTCGCTGGAAGGCATCCCGGTCCGCTTCCTCGATACGGCGGGAATTCGGGAGGGACACGACCTGGTCGAAAATCTTGGGATCGAGCGGTCGCTGCAGGCCATGGCCGACGCCGACCTTACCCTGGTGGTGCTGGATGGCAGCGAACCGCTGACGGCGGGCGATGAGGAGATTCTGGCGAAGGCCCGGGGACAGGGACGTCACCTCGTTGTCGCGAACAAGTCAGACCTGGCCCTGGCGGCCGATCCGCCTCCGGAAGCGTTGCGCGTCTCCGCACAGACGGGGGACGGACTCGCCCCACTGCGGGCCGCGATTCTAGCCAGCCTCGCGCCGGAAGGCGCAATGCAACAGGAAGGGGGCTTCATCACGTCCGTCAGGCACGAGCAACTGCTGAAGGAATCGCTGGAAGCGTTGCGGCATGCGGAGCAGGCGCTGGGGCACCAACTTCCGCACGAGATGCTGCTGCTGGATTTCTATGCGGCGCTGACGCCGATCGACGCCATCACCGGGGCCACTACGGCCGACGATATTCTCAACCGGATCTTCTCGACCTTTTGTATCGGGAAGTAGCGCGGGGTTATTGCGCGGCTTCGATTTCGAGCTTGCGCGCCTTTTCCCAGGCGAGGCGGTCTTTCCATTCCTGGTGCAGAGTGGAGATGGCGGCCCAGTAGTAGCCCATCACGAAGATCATCAGCAGCGGGACAGCGAAGAAGTTGTAGCACTCGATGGCGTAGACGACCATCGCGAGGAAATAGGTGCCGAAGGCGAGTTCGACATAAGGGAGCCAGCCGCTTCTCCGACGGTACTTCTTGGGGGCGGCGGCGACCTGTTCCTTCTTGCCGCCGGTGATGGCGTATTTCGGAGTCCGCACGAAACTGGTCTTGATGCCGAGGAGCGCTTCCATGACGGCGCGCGAATTGATGACGGTGAGCGCGGCGCCGGCCGCCAGCAACACCGGCATCATGACGATCGCCCGCTTCCAACCCTTGGGATCGCGGACTTTCTGAGCGTAGACGTAAAAGGAAATGACCGAGAAGAACGTGGCGATGAGGAGCGGAATGTCGACCAGCACCAATTGCTGCCAGCCCATATAGAACCGGACCATCATGACCGGCAGCATCAGCGCTGTGGTCAGAATCATGAGCGGGTAGGTGAGGTTGGGGGTTAGGTGCCAAAACGCTTCCAGCTTGGTAGCAAAGGGCAGATCGGCCTTCAGAATCCGCATCAACAGCTTGATGGCAACCTGCGTCAGCCCCTTGGCCCAACGCGACTGCTGAACCTGAAAACCGTGTGTATCGACGGGCAGTTCGGAGTAGCACTCCACCTCAGGCACATACACAAACCGCCAGCCCTTCACCTGGGCGCGGTAGGACAAGTCAGAATCCTCGGTGAGCGTGTCGTGCTCCCAGCCGCCGGCATCTTCGATCATCTGGCGGCGCAGAATTCCGGCCGTGCCGTTGAAGTTAAAGAACTGCCCGGACCAATAGCGCGAGTTGTGCTCGAGGATAAAGTGGCCGTCCAGCAGCATGCCCTGAACTTCCGTCAACAGGTTGTAATGGCGGTTGAGATAGGCCCAACGGGTCTGCACGAGGCCGACGGTGGGGTCAGTGAAGTGATGGATGGTGCGTTGAAGGAAGTCGCGTGGCACCACGAAGTCGGCGTCGAAAACCGCTACAAATTCGCCGGTGGCATGTTGCAGTCCGGCTTCGAGGGCGCCCGCTTTGAAGCCGTGCCGGTTCGTCCGGTGGTGATATTCGACAGGATGACCCAGGGCGCGGTATTCGGCGCAAAGACGTTCGGTGAAAGGATGAGTCTCGTCGGTGGAGTCGTCTAAGACCTGAATTTGGAGCAACTCGCGC
>JAEUQD010000347.1 GCA_016789925.1 Bryobacterales bacterium
GTCTTCGCCCCACGCCAACACGGCGTCGAGTACAGCCTCGAACACCACAGCAACTGGTTCTGCGTCCGGATCAATGATACGGGCCGGAACTTCCGCCTGGTGGCCGCGCCAGTGGAAGATACCAGCCGGGAGAACTGGAAGGAACTGATCGCCCACCGCGAGGATACTCTCATCGAGTCGGCCGAAGCGTTCGCTGAACACCTGGTCGTCGTGCATCGGCAGGGAGGACTGCGGCAATACCGGATCGACGGTCTCAAGACCGGTGAAACGCACCTCGTGCCGTTTCCGGAACCGGCTTATCACACCAACCCCGTCGCGAACGCGGAATTCCGGACCAACCTGCTGCGGTTCAGCTACCAGTCGATGGTCACGCCGCCCACGGTCTACGACTACAACATGGACGACCGGACACGGGAACTCAAGAAACAGGAACCGGTCCTCGGCGGTTACGATCCGGAAAACTACATCACCGAACGTCTCGAGGCCACCGCGCCTGATGGCGTGAAGGTGCCGATGACCGTCGTCTACCGCAAGGGTCTGCTGAAGGATGCAACCAACCCCACGCTGCTGTACGGTTACGGGGCCTATGGCATCAACTGCGAGCCGCGCTTCGCCTCCGCGCGGCTGAGCTTGCTCGACCGCGGCTTTGTCTTCGCCTTAACCCAAACTCGCGGCGGGTCGGAGTTGGGCAAGCGCTGGCACGACGACGGTAAGATGACCAAGAAGGTGAGTACCTTCACCGACTTCATTGCCTGCGCCGAATACCTCATCCGGGAGAAGTACACTAGGTCAAGCCGGCTCGCCATCGAAGGCGGAAGCGCCGGCGGACTGCTGATGGGCGCGGTGGTGACCCAGCGGCCGGAATTGTTCCATGCCGTGATGGCCCATGTCCCGTTCGTGGACATCCTGAACACGATGCTCGACTCTTCCCTGCCCCTCACCGTCGGGGAGTATGAGGAATGGGGCAATCCGCAGGATCGCGAGTTCTACGACTACATCAAGTCGTACTCGCCCTACGAGAACACCCGGGCACAGCGCTATCCCCACATGCTGATCACCGCCGGCCTCAACGACCCGCGGGTGTCCTATTGGGAGCCCGCCAAATGGACGGCCAAGCTGCGGGCCGTGAAGCTGGACAACAATCTGCTCCTGCTTAAGACCAACATGGGCGCCGGCCACTTCGGAGCCTCCGGGCGCTACGACCGTCTGAGGGAAATCGCCTTCGAGTACGCGTTCCTGCTCAAGGTGATGGGTAGGAAGTCAGCGCCCGACAGTCTGCCAAGTTCCGGCGCGAGGCCGGAATGAACAACCAGTAACTTCGCGAGTGGTCTCACGCGGCTTCATCGAGGATGCGGCCGTATTTGTTGGCGGGGTAAGCGATTCCGCCGATCAAGTCCTTCGTTGCTTCGAATCGCTCGCTGGCCGTCACGATGACGTCGACCGGGTACTGCACGTCACCAAGCGCACGACGGATGGTGCCGCTACGGTCACGCGTGTCGGCCGGGTGCGGCTCGACGACGAGTAAATCGAGGTCGCTGTCGGCATTCATCTCACCGGCGGCGGCGGACCCGAACAGAATAATACTGTCGGGATCGGCGACCGTGAGGACGCGCCGAACCACCTCGTGCAGTATCGATTCGTCCACCGTCATTCGATTCCATGATATGCGACGACACCGCGAATGATCCCGAATCGCGAGCAAATCACAAACAGATCGTCCAGATGATGAGAAACAGCTAAGACTGCCAATTTTTGGTATCCCAATTGCTCTCTTCCCCTCCCGAGATGTGGGTTATCGCACTAATCGGTCTTTTTGTCACAAGTCTGTGTGCCCAAACCGACTCACCCACTGAGCTAGAACGCCTCGTCCGCTGGCAGAGATCCGTTCCTCCCGGCGCTACTTTCAAGATCAACGCAGTTACCTCTGGCAAGGACGGGTATCTCTACCTGGCAGGACTGGCTTCGCTGCCGGAACTGCCTCAGAAGGCGGCGTCGTTCTTCACGTCCCAGGATCTCGGCCGCACCTTCGATCCCGTCCGCGGCCAGGCAATCGGCAGAGTCGAGGCCATCGCGGTGAACCCCAGGCTTCCCTCTACGTGGCTGGCCCGAACTTTTGCCGGCATCTACAAGACAACCGATTCGGCTGCGACGTGGCGTCTCGTCCATGCCTTTCGCAACGAGGGCACCGGTCCCATCGAGGCTGTTTCCACCCTTGCCTTTCATGCCGCCGACCCAAGCCGCGCATTCTGCGCCTTTCGCCAGGAGGTTCTGGCGTCGTTCGATGGGGGTGATACGTGGCGCCGGGTTGCGAACGTTGCAGGCGGACGTATCCAATTCGACCCCACCAATCCATCGCGCGTCGTGAGTGGCTCTCAACTGTCCCGCGACGGCGGAAGAACCTTCGAACAATTGGCAGCGAAATGGCTCAGCTTCGATAGCAGCGGCCGGCTCTGGGGCTACACTGGCGCGATTCAGATGAGCGCCGACGAAGGCCGTACTTGGACGGTGAAGCCAGCGCCCTCCGTCTTCTTCAACTATGACCTACTGGCGGATCCCGACCACGCGAACGTTCTCTACTTCGTGTCGTGGGAAGGCGTCTTCCGCAGCAGCGACGGAGGTTCCACCTGGACAAGACTGCCGCTGCTCAGCACAATCCGGTCTCGTATCCTTCGGCCGTGCGGGCCGGAGGGTCCACTGGTAGTCCTGAACCTGGGAGCGACCGTACAATGGAGCAGCGACTCCGGAGCAACCATCCGATCCTCCAGCCTCACGCCAATCGCTGACTTGGCATTTGGGCCCAACTGCTCCACCGCCGCCGCCCTGCCGTTGGAATCCGACGCCTTCGTCACCAAGCTCACGCCCGACGGAACAACGGAACTATGGACCACCGTTCTAGGCGGATCCGGGATGGACTCCGCCACGGCCGTCGTCGCCGACGACTCCGGCAGCGTTTACGTCGCTGGCAACACCACCTCGGCTGATTTCGGCAGCGACAGTCTCCGTCCTCCGTCAGCCCAAGGCCTCTTCGTCTCCAAGCTCCACCCTGATGGTTCTGTCGCTTATACGACGCTGCCGGGTCAGACCTTTGAGTTGAAAGCGCTCGCGGTTGGCAGCGATGGGCGTGCCGTCTTGGTCGGAGCGGCCTCGTCCGATTCGATCCCAGTTACTTCCGATGCCGCGCAGCCCGCCTACGGCGGAGGAGTTGACGGGTTCATCCTCCGGCTCTCCCCAAACGGTCAACCTGAATACGCCAGCTATTTCGGCGGGAGCGGCTACGACGATTTGGTGGCCGCCGCCAGCCTCGGATCCCGGATCGCCGTTGCCGGTTGGACCGATGGGACCTCCTTCGCGGGCCGCAACTCGTTTTTGGGTCTCCTAATGGAAGACGGTCGGATCCGCCGGACGTCAGAGTTGCCGGAAGTACCGCTTGTGATGGCAGTCAGCCCCCGCGGAGAGATCGCGATCGCCGGCGTCGTTCGGAGTGTCCGATGCGAGTATCGGCCGGCGGACCCACTCTATGATCGCGCAACTGGTGATTTGTTTGTTGCCCGGTTCCGTGAACCCGATCTTCCCCCGTCAGTGAACTACGGTCTGGCTGCCGACTGCCAGTCCAGTCCTACCGGACTCGCCTTCACCAGCGACAGAACTCTGGTTCTGTCAGCAGCGACGATGGCCTGGGCCTTCCCCCTGCGAACGCCCCTCTTCGCCGGATTCGCCGCCGGCGTAAGCAGACGGGACACCGGTGTTCTGGTCTACTTGGGCGGCCACAGCGAACTCTTGTTCTCCACTTACGCGCCGCAAGGTCTGGTGGCCGCCAATAACTCAATCTACACCGCGCCCTATGGGCAGTTCGGTGGTAGCGAGACATCCGCCGCAAAATTAAGAGTCTGGCCTGGCGTCACCCACCCGCCACCCGTCCAGTTACACTCGATCGTCAACGCCTTTAGCGGCAAGGGGACCCTGGTGGTTCCCGGCTCGCTGGTCGCCCTCTTCGGTTCCCATCTTGGGCCAGACGAAGGAATTGACCTGGGACTGAATGCCCAAGCCACCCTACCGAAGGTCCTCGGAGGCACGCGCGTGCTGTTTGACGGAGCGCCCGCGCCCATCCTCGCGACCTCCTCAAACCGGATTATCTGCGTGGTCCCCCACGAGGTTCGAGACTGGACTCGAGTTCAGGTCGAGTTCGAGGGCACGCCCTCGAACACAGTCGCAATCGCGGTGGAACGCAGGCATCACGGTCTTCTGACCCGCAATTTCCCGGACCTCCCCTCCTTCTGGAGTGTGCTCTCGGAAGGCAACATTCGCAATACTGACGGCACACTTAACAGTCCAGAGAATCCGGCGGAACCTGACTCTACAATCTACATTTTTGCGACCGGACTCGCCGTTCCGCCGGGTCTGGAGGCCGGGTCGATCGCCGGTAAGGTCCCGATCACGAACAACAACCCGGCCTTCTGCCAGGGCTGTGGTTCCGGAAGCTTCGAAGGTGTGCAGGGCGCCACTCTCCCCGGTTTCGTCACCGCTATTTACGGCATCCCGGTAAAGGCCCCGAAACGGAGCGGACGAAACGAGATCTCCATCAGCACCGAGGACGTCAGATCGTCCGCTCACTCCACGTCCAATGCAATTTGGGTGTATGTGAAGTGAAGAGGTTATTCACGCCCGTTTGAGTCCCAAGTGCGATAGACGAGATACTTCGGATTCTCGTGGATAGGTGTTTGATCCGGCACCCGATGCGCTTGTTTCAAAACGACGTACTGAATCCCATAACTCCGCAAACGCGGTAATTTCGACGCGTCGTAGACCTCGCCGCCCGCAGCGCGAGGCCGGGGCCCACACGAAGGCTTAGTTGCCTGCTCGGCTCTGGTACTCTGCCCAAGGGCCACGTGCTCTGGTGAAGAGCTTCTCCAGGATTCGGATTGCCAGATCCACTTCCCTCCGGCTCAGCGTGAACGGTGGAAGGAATCGCAACACGGTCTCGTGCGTACAGTTGATCAGCAGTCCCTGTTCAATTGCATCGCTTACGATCTGTTTGCCCGGCATTCGCAATTCAACCCCGAGCATCAAACCAAAGCCGCGAACTTCCTTGATGAACTCATACTTCGACATCAACGCCTCCAGACGCGACTTGAAGTACGCACCCTGTTCGCGAACCTGAGGCAGAATCTCATCCAACACTTCGAAGAACTCGCAGGCAACTCGGCAGGCGAGGACACCACCCCCAAACGTGGACCCATGCATGCCCGCCGCTATGCTCGCCGCCGCCCGTTCATTGCAGGCAATCACGCCGAGCGGCAGTCCATTTGCGATCGGCTTGGCAGTGACCATGACATCGGGAAGAATCACAGGGTCAAACATCTGATAGGCAAAATACGTACCGGAGCGGCCCACTCCGCATTGAATCTCGTCGAACACAAGCAGTGCGTCAAACTGTTCGCATAATTGCTTGGCCTTGCGCAACATCCGCTCACAGATCGGATAGACCCCGCCTTCGCCCTGGATCACCTCGAGCACAATTCCGGCTGTACGGCTGGTCACCGCGGCTTCCAAAGCAGAGTCGTCCCGTACGGGCACAAAACGAACGCCCGGCAGAAGCGGTTCGAAATCTTTGCGGTACTTCGGCTGCCCGGTCACCGACAGCGCACCCATCGTGCGACCGTGAAACGAATTCTCCAGAGCGACAATTTCGTATTTCTCTGGCCCGATCCGGTGCCCGTAGCTCCTCACCATCTTCAAAGCACCTTCAACAGCCTCGGTCCCTGAATTGGCGAAAAAGCACCGGTCCAGGCCACTGCGTTTTGCGATGACCTCAGCCAAGCGACCCTGGTATTCGTGGTAATAGAGATTCGAGCAATGGATGAGCTTTCCAGCCTGGTCCCGAATCGCTCGCACCAAACGCGGATGTGCATGCCCCAAGGCATTGACGCCAATTCCAGTGATCAGGTCCAGGTAGCGCTTGCCGCTGAAATCATAGACGTACGAGCCCTTGCCGCGGGCCAGCGCCAACGGGTAGCGCGCATAATTCTGGAGAAGGTATTGCCTTTCGCGCTCGGCAATCAGTTGAGAGGTGTCCTGTGTGGGCACGACCGCGGATTCACTGATCATTGTCTTATGTTACTTGACCACAACGTCGATACCGATTGCATCGTGGTCTGAAAGAACCGGGTGCCGCCCATCCCTCACCTCGTGGATCACGCGCGGATCGCGACAGGCAAGCTCCCGCGCGGCAAACCAGTCGATCTTCAATGGACACCCACCGTTGTGTTCCCGCAAGGCCCAACGAATGAACGGGAAGCACCAGCCAGGCACCCACTCGGCCAGACCCTTGTGCGCACGAATATCGTTAACGTCGTAGAAGATGGTGTGCTCAGCCGGCACATTACAATTCCTGTAGTCGAATCCCCGCCCTTCAAGCAAGCGGAACAAGTGACGCTCAAACCAACGATCCGGGTGGAGGTAGTGATTTCGAATCACATTACCCGGCCCCATCAGCACACGGAGGAAGTAGCCCATGATGGCATGAAACGCAGTCGAGGAGTTGAAAGTGGTTGTGTTCCAATCCCCTCCAACCAGTAGCGGCCCGCTCCGGGAGAGGTTATCCAGCACATCCCGCATCTGGTCGGCGCGGTGGCGCTGCGTGGAGTTCGCATCCAGGTGAACACAGGCCACCGTCAGCGGGCTGCCGGGAAACTCTACTGTCGCTGCCAGGGCCGCCTGCGCACCTAGCCGCTTCTCTTTGCCGGCCATCTTATCGATACCATTCCGGAGTTCGATCCTCTTTAGGTTGCTCAGCGGATACCGGCTCAGGATCGCGTTGCCGTGCAAACCAAGGTCATTCTCACCCTCTACGTCTCGCTCCACCCCCGAACCCTTCACGAGACTCAGGTAACAGGGAGAAAACGCATAGTGCATGCCTAGAGCTGAAGCCAGAGTACGGGCTACATCTACGTTGCCGCTCCGGGCCATTCCGATGTCGGTCTCAGTCAACAGCAAGACATCCGCATCTCGCAAATAGGCATCGTGGCGCAGCACTTCGATTTGCCCGGCAAGCTGTTTGCCGCGCTCGATGTTCCACGCCACAATGCGATAGACAGGCCGCGCGGGAGCGTCTTCCCTCAGGAACGACCCCGTGTGGACCTTCTCCAATACACGCTGCAAAACTCTCCGATTTCGGTGGTACACATCGAGCGCTTCGAGTTCCCGTGACGACCGGCATTCGGCCAGCACTGGCAACACGGGCCGGAGTCGCCCCCGGATCAGTTCAGCAATTTCTTGGAATTCGAGACAGTCGTCTCGGTGTTCAACGAGCATGCAGGCAAATCATTATGATACCGCTACCCTTGCTGTACGGCGCGCCTTAATCCAGCCTGCACTGGCACCGGGTACCCGACCAAACAGAATTGGTCGAGGGCGAAAAGTACGTTCGAGGGACTTCCCTTGCCCTGCGCGATCTCCAACTCCCGTGCCCAAGCCGTTGTCGGATCATTGATACCCACCAAGAAGCTGCGCTTGGAAATCGGAAATCCTCGCGTCGCCGGATACTCAATAGTCATAGTCGACTTGTTGAGATTCCGAAGGAAGGTGAAAGTGAAGCTCTCGGTCTTCAGGCAATCGAGAGTTTGAGGCGTCCACGCATTCGCTGGATAGTTGATGAGACGGTTTAGAGCCGTGTCGTTGACGTCAGTCGGGTAGAGCACCTCGAACCGGCAGTTCGGATGTCTTGCCCGGACGTACTCCATCACGTCCGTCGTGAACTCTCCGATCAAAGCCGGGAGTAGTTGCACCTCGTCAGGAAACATCCCCGGATCCGTATGGTCGGAGGTGATGATACCCATCGGCCTCCCATAGGCAGCCTCAAACCGCTGCTTTGTATAGTCATCGTAGAACGGCATACCGGAACCGGCCTTCGGAAAGTACCACCACTGCACTTCCCCGAACTGCAAATACGGTTGCACTCCAGCTTCGCTCATAACCGTCGCCATATCAGCGTACACTTCTCGCCAAAAAGCCTTCGATGCGGGCGAGAAGTTCGTCTGTAGTGCAGGGGTGTTCAGCCATGCCGCATCGCCGTTAGGATACCTCTGAGCGATCCCCGCCTCCCTGGAATCATCTCCATGTTGGAGTTCCATACTGAATGCCGCTGTCACTTCAATTCCATAAGACTTTAGCGCCTCATAGAAGCTACGGCTCCAGTCGCGGCAGGCTCGGTTGATCCGAGGACTCGCAACCAGATCGGTCAACCATGTCCCATTCACTCCCCCATCCAACCTCGATCCACTGACTACCACGTGGAAGTCACCTTCACTCGGCGATGCAGCCACGGTCACCATGTTACCCTCGGTTCCCAGCGCCCTCGCAAAAATGGTGAGCCGATTACCCACAGCCTCGGCGCGAATTCCTGTATAGCCCCTGTTGAACTCAAGCTCGAAAGCCTTGGCGATCGTCTCTGCAGTATCCCCCACTCGATTCAGATGTGTCACCGCAATCTCTGCCGCTTCGCCCACACGCCCAAGGCGGACTTGTGTGCTTCCGCCGAAGACGGGTACGCCCTCAAAGTCAAGCGTTGCCGACGCGTACACGTTCCCACTGCAAACCAACTCGTAGTACCACAGCGCTCCGACATAGTGATTCTGCCGTGCTGTAAACCCGAGATCCCGAATGAGCCATGCTGTCCTTTCGGGAGAAATAGCCAGTGAGTGGTCAGTATCCCAGTCCGTCGCCAGGGTGAGCGTTTCATTACGAGGGAATACCGGTACGCTACTGGACACTATTGCCGCTTCGAGGAAATCGAAATAGAGAAAACTGCCAGCCGGCCCGGCATGTTCTATCGTCACCGTGTGGGTCCCGGGACCCAGTTCGTCGACGGGCAGCCGGCACAACACGTCTTCCCCTGGAATCAGCAAGTTCACCGTGCGTGTCGCCGCGGAATCGCACCGAACGCTCACCGCCGCCGCGTTGAATGCACGTCGCGTGCCAAGATATAGCCGGTGCGTCTCGCCGCATTTGTATGTACACTGTACCTTCGCACCAGGCATCGTCGAGAACCGAATCCGCCCCCCAGAAAAATTCCCCAGCGACTCGGTCCAATTACCGGTGTATACCAGTCGTGAGTCATTCTCTTCGATTCGCTGACTCCCCGGTCCAGCCACCACATAACCTGTATTCGTTCCTGATACTTGCCAATTCGTGACCGTAACCGAGAACTCAGTCCGCATGTACACGCCGGCCTGTAGATCTGCCGAATACGTCCATCGTAACTTTCTTACTTTTTGGGTTGGTACGGTGCGGCCCTCAATATCCACAAGCGTCGAAAAGTCAATGTTCACACGCCACTTACTCGGAGATGTTCCTCCGGAGAACTTGGCTGACTGGGGAAACCAGGTCTCCGTCTTGGCACCTGATGAGTACCCATACAATCCGATCCGGTTCCCGTTCGCTCCTACCTTACTACCTTCGAGCGTCTGCCCTTCTCCAACGTATTTCAGCTTCAGGACGCGTCCCTGTCTGCTCGCAACAAGAACAGTCGAAAATGCATTGACGCTGTCAGCGATAGCCTGCACTACAGATTCCGGCGTGTCTCCTCCGAGCACTTGGTAGGTGTGGTGCTCACTCAGACACGAAATGCCAACATGATCGCCCACTGTCACTGCCCCCAACAACTCCAATTCGGCCTCAGCGGGCGAGTACGATCCTTCCACCGGAATAGCATGATCTTTGAGAGGCACTCGATAGAATCCTTCAACCCCCTGATCCTCCGCCCAAATTCGAAGATACGGCCAGTCGACGGTGGGGTAAAGATCCGAATCCACTGAAATACAGTTGACCCGGGTCTCTTCATAACTCAACTGGAGTCCGCTCAAGTCGCCGTCCGGTAAATTTCGAAATGCCGGGTGCTCAATCACGTTATCTCGATTCCATTCCACGACCGCCCAGTCAAACTGCTGTCTCCACGTCCCGCTCACAGTAAAGCCGCCAGCACTGCTTCCACTGAAAGCGGCACTAGCCGAAGGGCGTTCGAAATAGCATTGCAGATCGCGGTCTGGACGCAATTTCCCGTACATTTGAGCCATATTTCTCCCCTTACAATCGAACCGTTACCGTAAGGTCCCGCCCGGGGCTCATGTCCCACCCCTGCGGAACCGAGACTACGTCAAGATTCAGGTGCGCCATCTGCCGCAGTGGACCTAGCCCGAACCCCTGCACGATATTAGACATCGTCTCGCCTGCGGGAATGTTTAGCAGACAATACTCGTCTCCATCCTGTCGTAGGCGCAGTTCGATGCTGCCACCTGTCGGTGCCTCGCGGACGACCGCAAAGATGTCTCGCACCGCACGAGTCGACTCGATCACGAGAGGAGGAGTTGCATCGCTATGGATCGCCAAATGTCCTTCGTGTTGAATTGTAATTTGGCCGCCAGATAGAGTTCGAATTCCAGAGTCGATATTCAGCGTGAAGTTCGCCCGCCGCGTCTCGCCGTTCCCACGCCCGTTCGTGACGTGCAAGTCTGCTGCTGCTATGCGAACGTCGGGCAGGTGGATCGGATACATAAAGGACCCACTCGCCGCGCTTCCGAAGAAGTCTTTGACAAACGGTAGAATCCAAGTCCGGTGCTCGAGCGCATATACCGGTACACCAGCGCCATGATTCGCTGATGACGTCCCATGCGACCCACGGATCACAGTCACCAGTCCTTCACCAACTTCGTCCACCTCTACAATCTCTCTTTCGATTTGCACTAACATGCCAGGAGACAACAGGGTCGTATCGCTCAACGTCAAGGCCGTTTCACTGTCGTCGATACTTGCGGCGAGCTCACTTCCAGGCATCCCCGCTAGTTCGTTCCAGAAGAACAGTTTCAACGTTCCGGACGTACCCCCCCGTGTATTTGACAGGTCCTCAAACCCAACGCCGACCACGTTCAGGGATCCTTGCCCCGCAGGCTGCAGACCGAACACCGGCATCGGGGGAACATCCGCATCGCCGTTCGCGCCCGCGCCACCCAGTCGCCAACGCGTAATGTGCGCTAAGTCGTATCCGCTGTCCCGTCCTAGCGCGTTCACCGCACGGCCACAGATTTGAACAGTCGTTCCCGGGCGGTTCGGCACTCGAAAGCGCAAAGGGCTGCGTGCGCTTCGCGCACCTGTTTGCCACCCCGGCTCTACGATTGAGAACCTGCTGGTACTGTCAGGAACGATACTCCAGGAACCTTGGATCGACAAAGTAGTCTCGTCGTGGGAAACGATGGCCCGTTCCTGCCCGGCGCCTCTACCCTTCGTGACTCTGACCACGTAGCCGGAAAATTCGTCGGGTGTCAGTTGAATCGCGCTGGACCCGACGTATCCGGCACCAAACACCGTTGCAGCGGTCTCAGGATGAACTTCTAGTCGCCACTCAAAAAGCGCGTGATCGAAGTTCGGGTCTGGAGGACCCTGCAACTCGGTTCCGGAACCCGTGTCGGTGAACACACTCGCGATTGCGAGGGTTGATCCAATTCTGAGCACCTCAGATGGGTTCTTTCCTCGATACACATTGAAACTAGCCGTACCTGGAGAGAAACTCAGCCCCTGCAATTGCACCCTGTTTGTGTTTGTTCCAGGCGGCACCACAGCTCTCACAAGAAACGACAGATCACTCTCCCTTCCGTCTGTGCTGACCGCAGTGATCGCGTAGTAAAGTGTCTGGCCACCCGCGAGGCTGCCTCCGGTTGAAGCAACCGAAGGCGAGAGTGATAGCAGCGGAATCTCGATGTCGCCGGTAGTCGGCGCACTCGGGACCGCAAAGCCAACCTCCAGTTCTACGTCTAGACTTCCGTCTCCGTTCTCCAGGATCCTCTCAAGCACGGAGTACCGTGGTGTCAAGTCCTCATCGAGTTCGAGCCCCACGAGCGTTCTTGGCGTTCCAATCTCTGCGCCAACCCTCCGGCGCGATACTCGGCCGCTGGCCGCTATAGAGGGATTATCTCCGTACCAGTCGTCGCTGTGTACTTGCGCCTCAATCGCCATCGTGCCTTGATTCAGAGACGGAGAAATGCGAATGACCCGGAATGCCTGTCTTAATAGACCTTCCTTTTGATATGTGATGGTAATTAAGTCCCCAGGCCGCAGCATAACGCCCTTAACGCTGGTTTCGAACTCGATGTAGAGATTGCCTCGAATCGCCTTGTCGAGTTGCAGTTTCAACACACGAGCCGCCTGGTGAAAGTTCGCTACGCCAAGCGCTACAGAGGTCACCGCCACCTCCTGGCGTGCTATCGTCACGTCCTCCACATCCACGAGGGACAGGCTGTCCTGTTGGTACTCATTGAACACATCCTGAAACTCGATACTCCCTCGGTTCGGGCTCTCGGCTGTACTCCGCGACCACATCCGCACTGACGATTCACCGCTGGCGCGCCGTGCAATTCCCGAACCGTAGTCCGACCCGTCACCGAACTCATAGGCAGGCCACCCTCCGGCCATCATCTCTTCGCTGTTGGAGCCCAACGGCTTCAATGGCTGCTGTGTGTGAAAGGGCCCTTCTACCCGAACCTCCAGCCTACCCGTGACCCCGTAGACTAAATACAAGCGTGACGCGGTTCGAATACCACGAACAAGATCGGCCACTGAGCGCCGCCGCCGCAGAGCCAGATTGCACTGGAACCGAGGCTGCGCCTGGAGTACTCCGTTCAAGTCCGAAACTTGCAGGGGCTCTTCGCAGAAGGCCGCTGCGTTGGCAACGCTCGCCAAGTCGATTTCATCCGTCGTCCAGCCGCTTCTACGTAGCAAGTCAAGCAGCACCCAAGCAGGATTGTTGCTGAACACCTCACCCGCATATCCCCCATCGTGATGATAAGTTGGCAACTTCTGTCCTTGAAGCAATACCTTCACTTGAGGGATCGCCTTGCCATCACTCACCCTGTTTGGAACCGATACCGCCAGAAATGCCATGCTGCCGTATGGATCGCCAAGCGGATTCCCCAACGAATCGGTGAACTCCAGATTAAAGCCGCCAGAGCGGCTTCCGTTATTCACCAGGTTGTACCACCCCGACGAGGTCATCTGTTCACCGTGAATCCCCGCTGGAATCTCGACTCCATTCACGACGACCCTCAAGACACCTTCGATCTCTCCCAGCCCCAGCAAGACCTCGAACCGTGTCAAGTTCCCATCATTCCGAGCAAACACGACCGGAGGTTGCACCCACGCTGTCCCGTAAACGACCGGAACAAAGTCGTTATACCGAGCCTCGTTCTCACTCACGTTCGATGTCTTGGCCTGTCGTTCTCCGTGTCCTCGCACAAGAACTGATGCCGGTACGAATTCAATTCCGCCGAATCTCCTGGTCACGTTCCCGCGGGAATCTTTATCCAACATTCCCCGCTCCTGGCAGGCTGCCCGCGTAAAGTCGCAGCTGCTAAACGGCACTGTCCCGTTCAGGTTTCCGAGTCCTCCCGGTCTTCCTGCCGAATACCCGCACCGATAAAATGGAGAATACTTGCCTTGCTCACCTCCGTTTACCGCCTCTGCCTGTTGAGAGTTCGTCGAAGGGAATGTCCACGGGCAGCGGCGCTGAATTCGTACTTCCGGGAGCATGAAGCGCTGAAGGTTGAGACGGCTGTGGGCACTCAGTCGCACGGTTGATTCTGTCAATTCATCTGGGGGATTCATCAGCCCTTGGAAGATCACGATTTCTTCTGAGGCTGGAACTCCGGCGCGCAAGTCGAAGAACAGGAACCTGGCAGTCACCTTGGCGCCTTTGAACGACTGCGCGCGAGTCACCTGCGAAATATATGAATCCGCGTTGGCGAGAGTGATCGACAAACGAGTCAGCGTGTCAACACCTTCATCGCCTCCCCACTTCATGTCGAAGAGATTGTGTCGTATTACTCTGGGCGCGTACTGTTTGTCCCCAATTGTGACTTTATGAGTGCTCCAATGTTCTGCGTATCCGTTCGCAAGGACGCAATCGAACGCTACGACTGGCGTTTCCGAGATTTCCTGTTCTTTCAGCTCGCTAATTGTTCTCATCGTCTTAGGTCTCCAGTCCGTCCGGAGCGGTAATGCTCACCTTGACTGTGTAATTGTCTACCCCCTCGCAAGTAATCACGAGTGAATCATCCTTAAACCGTGCTCTTTGATACACTCCTCCGGAGCCTGTGGTCTTCTGATAAGCGGATGGCTCACGTTGTCCTTCCACCTGTAGGCCAACCACGTCGATGGATGCACCGGCCGGCAGTTCGATCCCAAACGTTGTCGAAGATCCCTCGCCCAGGCCCCCTCCCGTACTATAAATCCGCCTCCACGCTGGGCCGATCTCACTCTCCTGCCACAGACTGTCTGTCCCGCTCCTCCACCCCAAGCGAACCTTCCCGGCGGCACTGCCTCTGAAGTAGCCGGAGAAGCAGTAGGTGTAGGACCCAGGGACGGCTAATGTCTGCTCGACGCTCTGCACAATTTGTCCGCCGTTCACCATTCGCGTCGCCCGCGTGGTTCCCCATAGGTCGCTCACGCCCCCGCTTAGCAGTAACCCTGCGCCCTTTAGCCACGCCGCATGGCTCAAGTCTTCGCTGTACGAAAGTAGGTTCCCCGCTGGATCGAGAAAGCTAAAATTGAATAGTGATCCTTCACTCTCCTCGAACAGGTCTGCAATCCGGCTCGTTTCACGCCCGGTAAGCCCTCGCAGTTCTAGATCCCATTCACACTGTCGCGCTCGGTCGTCTGCAAACAGGAATCGCCAATTGTCGATCGACTCGTTCACGATCGTACGAGTCTTATGGCGCACCACGACTGGGTATTGAGCGAGCGAACCAGATTCCAATTGTGGAAAGAACGGCATCCCCTAACCTCCTGTCTTGTGAATCCACACAACAGCCAACCCTTTTTCTTGCTCCGCCAAAGACCATTGACTGTCATCCTCCCCTAAGTGACAGCCTTCGTAAGTAACGTCGTCAAATGGGTCTGTGAACGAGAACGTCCTGCTCCTTCCTCCCTGCGCTTTTAAGAACGCTGCAACGCGAACGAGCTCATCGCCAGTCAGTTTCTCTAGGCGCACCATCCATGCACGGACCACGCCTCCGCACTGCCGAAACCGCTGTTCGCTGCCGTCGACGAATCGAACAGCGACATTTCTGAAGCGCCTCACTTTCACGGTCGGATATTGCAATACCGCTCCGGTGTTCAGTGTTGGGAAATCCATGGCTCACAGCTCCGCCATAACATCGTTTACCGAGTGCATGTTCAGCATGGCATCACGCACCGCCCTTGCAATATCGTCGCTGTGGTCTAGAAACGAACGGCTATCCATAGTCTGCACCTGCACTGTAATTTGCGGGATCACGGCAGTAGGTCTGGGTAGAGACCGAACAAGTCCATCCTGACCGTAAGCCACGTTCGAGAAGCCGCTCAAATCTCCCTGGGGCAACGCCGCCTCGATTCTTACGGGGGCTGGCTGGACATAGGGAATCACTTCGACGGCTGGCTCCTTCTTGTCCTGACTGAACAATTTCGAAATCCCGCTTATAGCGGCCCCAAGCCCGCCTGCAAGGTTGAGCCATCCGCTTCCCCCGCCAATGACACTCGACACAGTTCCGGCAACATCACGAAGCTTGGCCGCCGTGCCCTCAGCCAGCGCCATTGTATTTTGTTCGACCGTTGCCGTTTGTTGTAAAGACGCCGCCTTCATTTCTGCCAGGGCCCGCCCCAATTGCGTCATCTCACCTGTTAGCGCCTCGGCTGACTTCCCGGCGTAGGACGGGCTGTCCTTGGATTCGGTTTGCGCTTCTACTAACTGCCGGATGCTGTCGGCAGTCGCACGCTCCGAGGTGAGGCCCCAGAGGCTGCCACTTAACGATTCCCCCAGATCCCCCGCCCCGCGTGTCGACAGAATCATCGCTAGTTGGGTTCGAATATCAGTCTTGTCCATTTGCAAACTCCCTCGCTCTCTCGTTCTCCAGAATCCAAAACGCATCGGCCTTCCGCGCAGTCATCTTCAAAAGGCTGGGCGTGCGGTCTGTCCTCCAGATTTCATACTCCTCAAGCCAGGCATAGGATTCGGCGGTAATCATTGACCTCGGACAACGTTCCGCCACAACATTCCGCCTGGCCCACACTACTTTGGGTGGAGCTGATTCAGACGCTTTCAACCAACCACAGCGTCGGGCCGCTTCCAAGCCGTCTTTACGACACGATTCGCAGTTCCATGCGGCTTGGTTCGCATATTGGAAGTGGAACGCGATTGCTAGTTTTTTCGCTCTTCCTCCGAGAGGTTGGATTCTTTTCGGATTGCTGCCAGAATCTCGGCTACTAGCGGCTCTGGCCCGCTTTCGATGAGTGTGTCCGGCCCAGCCTCGCACCCATCAATCGAAAGTCCCTCAATTCCGACCAGCCCCCACTTCAGGTAGATACGATCTATTTCGTGGTGCGCTATGCTCGCTTCAATTTGGTCTTCGATCCCACTTCCAGCCGCGTGAAACGCTCCCCGAAGTCCGATCTCCCTGAGTCTCTTCGCCAGTTCGATTCGCCGCCCCAGAGACATGCGCGCCACTTTATACCTCACCCCCGGCAACGTTATCGACTGGTGCTCTGCTTGGCTTGTGTACTCCATGTTGTCCTCCTAAGCGAATGCGACCACAACTTCATCGTTTGCGAATCCCTGCGCCCGGCAGTTCCGAAACCGCCACCGTAGTCTCGTCTCTTCGTCATCGAACTCAGGAACCTCCGGAACGACTGTCGGCAAGTACAAACCGCATAGTTGCCCTTCCTGCATGCCCAACTGGAGCATCATGCCCACTGGCGAGCGCTGACTCGCCGCCTCATACAACGCAAGTGTCTCGGGCCTCGTATTACTCACCAGAAGAATGTCCAGTCCCACCTCGCGCTGTCCCGAGATCACGCATGATGCCCGGTTTGTGCCAAAGTCGCGCCGGCTCAAATCCGTGTTGTTTCTGACACTGAGTTCGGCCTCGACCACCGTATGAAACTGTTCTGGCGTAGCGCCGAACCACGCTTGGCCCATGCTGCCCGGCACCAACGAGAACCCCACAACATCAATTTCCGGCTCCGCCGGATAACTCGATAAGCCAGCCTGCCCATCCACAAAGCTCCGGCTATCCAGGAGCTCGGCCGCCTCTCCGACAAACCGGAATTGATGGAAGTCGCCGTTCAGCGATACTCGCATCTCGTCAACCGCTGCGCCAGTGAGCACTCGTTGAACCGCTTCGGCCGGCTCCCAGTAGTCAAACACACTCACACTAGGAAGCGAGTTTGCAGGCAGATATGTAATTGCTCTACCCGCTGGATCGCCCGGCTGTGGTACCTCGCTCAACGGAGCGTTCAGAACTACAGTCTGTTCATCGATGACATTTGAGACAAATCTAATTTCCGCACCGAATCGAAGCGCTTGCCCTACTCCAAGCGCATGCGCCGATGCGAACGTGATTCGATCCCCGCCAGTCGCCATTTCAACGGTTCCGCCGTCAAACGTCACACCAACGCCACCAAGCGCAGCCTGGAAGAGTGGACCGTAGCACGGTTCCGCTCTTCCCTCTGTCCACCCTGTCATGTATGTCTGAAGATCAAACGTCACCCGCTTCCGCATTCCCGCGGGTGCTCCGATGAACGTTCTGCCGCCGGTTTTGTCGCGCCGTCTTGGCCGCTCAACCATCTGACGAATCCCGAGTTTCACCGCCGGAATCCGGTTCTCGGACGTTGCCGCACCAGCTTCTCCAAAGCTCTGCTCAAGGGCGGCGTAGTATCTGTTATCGTTTGAGGATATGTAACAATGCATTTTTCCCTCCCCTTTTCTAGGCGACGTTTGCTTCTAACGACAGCCCCACTTTTGCAGTCTGGGCGAAATTTTTGCCTCCCTTTCCAATCGGCTCAAAGCGCACGTCGTAGCGCCCTGAATAGTAGAGGCCCTCGCTCAACTCCCCTCGGCTCTGATCTAAAACTCGGAGGACCGCCTCAACACACGCTTGCGTCTCGGCCTCGAGTCTGTCGAGTCGGTCTGCCGAATGGCGAATCTCAACAACCATGTCAACCTTGCCCGAGAACTGCTGAAATTTCTGCCGCAGTGAATTCTCAACTCTCACACAGTAGACGACAATCTGTGGATACTTCATTCCTTTGGTACGGTCACTCAGCGCAATCGAATAATTCCCTTTCGATACGCTTATTGGGATATCACTCGACAGCTCACTCAGTCCTGCCTGGCGAAGGGCATTCAGATGCGCGCCAACACCATCTCGCGAAGTCAACACGTCCCCAAGCACTTCCGTCGCCCGTGCGCTTACCGCTAACATACTCTTCCCCCTTTAAAACACCCGCCTCTTTCTCACAAAGTATTCAGGACTCTGCCCTGATGGCGCGCTCGGGCCTGGTACGGTTCCGTCAACTGGAAGAGTCCATGAGCTGCCTGGCGCCAGAGGAGATTCGTTCTGCCGCATGGTCTGATTCACTGAATCGCCCAGATATACGTCCCATCCGGTACACTCTCCCGGCATCGCGCCCACTTCTACGCTTGGCACTTCCCCCGGCGCCATTTCAACCACCACCGCGTCACTTGCAGCGCCACTCTGCCCCATCGAATTTCGCCACGCTACCCGTACAGCGTAGACTCCTCCCGCTCCCGCACCCGGTGCAGCGCTTACTGTAGGCATCGAGGCCTTTATTACGGGATTGTCCACGAGCCCAACACCAAGTTCCATTAATAATTCTGCAGTCTCCCTCGCCATCTCTTTGAAGCTTTTCCACTTTCCCAGGTAGCGGTCATTCAATTGGCTGCTATAAGCATCGCCGTACACCTCCGCGAGGGTTCGAAGTACGTGCCACCGCCTGAGTCCGGGTGTCACGACTACACGCCTCAAGTCGCGGTCTCCACCGAATCCCAGGTTCCCTGTGCGCAAAAGAAACACAGATAGTTCGAGTTCAATGGCCTGCCGCGCTACGTCGAGCTTCGCCGTCACTGAGATATTTTCGTTTCTCGCCGTCTCGAGAATAGAGCTGTCGACGGCTTGTAAGTCTTCAATTGTTGAGGCCGGTCCGTCAATGAGCAGAGCCATAACTGTGCCTACCTCCTAGTCCTTCAGCAGTGACTTCCGCAACGCTTCAAGACCACCCTGCGAGAACACGTCCAGGGCCATCCTCTTTTGCTGCTCCTCCGCAGTTTGCCGAACGTGCTTGGCCCGCAACTCTGCATAGTACTCTTGAGCCTGTAGAGGGCTCGCAAGAGTCGCCTTGTCCTCGGCAATTAGCCGCGCAGCCGCGTCTTTTGTGACTTCTGTCAGAATTCCGGCACACCCGCCATCGTCTGTCTTATTACTGACGACAACGGCAAACTCGCCCTCAATCGTCCGCGCGATTTCTCGAATATTGTTGTAATATTCCCTCAGGTTCATGTTGTCCTCCACAAATTTCATGGGGCGTGCCGCGAATCCTCCGCACGCCCCGGTTGTCTTCTCTCTCCCGTCGGTGCGAAGACCGCTAGCTCTTCACCTGAACACCATGGTTGTTACGCAATACGCCGGCGCCGTACAGAACATCCACCGTGAATTGTTGCGCCAACGTGTTCGGCTGGTAGCTCATCACTACGCGCATCCCGAAGTTACCGAGTTCAGCGTATTCGGCGATGGCGCCGGTCCCCGGCAACGGCTGCGGCAGCCGCCTCACCACCAACCCCAGGGCGTTTCGCGCAAAGGCCATGTTGTTCGTCGTCACAGGGCCACTCCCTGTCTTCGGCACAAACTGCGACCGGAACACAAAGAAGTCCTTAATCTTTCCAACACTTCCTTCCACCAGCGCCCGCAGACCCGCCTCACCCGCCGTTTGAAACTCGCTGAAGCGCGGAATCTGCCGCATCTGTGAATACGCTTCACCGCTGACAATCAGATATTTCGGAGAGCTCGCGGGAACCTTCGCGTTGAACAACGCCGTCTCCGCCGCATCAATCGCGGCCTCGGTGAGTGCGCTCCCGGCAGTACCGACTGGCGCATTCGACGTAAACTGCGAGTACAGTCCCAGCAGGTCAGCCTCGATCTTCTCTGCCAGCGCCGCCACTGCGGGCTCCATATACAGCCGAAGAAGATCCGGCACTGCCAGAATTTTGGTCACATCCGGAATCTGAAACGTTGCTTCGGCATGCGTGTTCAGCGCAATCTGAGCATTCCCCAGTGACGGGTTCTGTGTAATAACAGATCCGCCATCCGAGATATTGTTCGCCACCAGCGTCGGAGGGATGGGCACGTTCACCATATCGCCGGCCTGCGCCAGCACTGGCTCAAAGTCCCGATTCACCAGATTACCCATGACAAGGTTCCCCATCAGGGCCGGCAGCGCGTCGGCTGCGACCAGCTTTACGATCGCTTGTGCGACATTTGAAGATGTAATTGAAGGCATTCTCTTTTTCCTCTTTCTTTCTCAATCGGTCTTTCTCTAATTTCCTGGCTGCAGAGCGATCCGGGCTATCTCCTTGCGGATCTGCTCAAGTTCTCGAGGGTCCATCCCCGGCTTGATTCGGTCTAGGTCAAATGAACCGGATGGCCCTGTGGGTCGATTCGCCAGTGTTGTTCCCGAACCACCTGTCATCCGCGCCGGTAGAAGTTCTGGGTTCTCATGGACAAATTTCGTCAGGTAGTCCCGCAAGTCCACCTGACTTTGTCCATCACGAGCGACGAACCGGCCGTCCTCGGCGCGTCCGACGTCGTCTTTGACGGCGCGATACGCCAGGTCGACCTTCACCACACCCAGTCGCTGCAGTTCCGTCCGTATCGTCGAGGTTCGCTCGGCCTCCTCGGCACGCTCTTTGGAGCGACGGTTTTCATCCGCCAATTCGTTCATGCGGCGTTCCAACGTTTCCCGCTTTCTGCGTTCTTCCTCCAGTTCCGCCTTGTAGGCCGGCTCGCTCTTGCTTTTCTGGAGTTCCATGTATTCCGAAAGAACCTCCGCGATAACTGATCGCATCGGCTTCCCTTCGTTCTCGATCTGGTTTGTCTCCTCAGTAGTCATACTCTTGCTATTGACCTCCCTTGGTCTCCTCTATGTGTCTGTGGCATCGCTTGCGCTGTCGATCTCTCCAGCTATCCTGTCTTTCACCTCCTGGCGAACGTCGCTTAAATACTTGAATGCGACTTTCTTGTAAACTTGCTGCTTCAATGTCGGCGAGGCGATGCCAAGAGACAGTAGGTGCCTGGCGTCCTCCAGTTCTCCACTGAAATCGGCAATATCAAACTCTTCTAGACCTGATACATCGATTGAAATGTCGTCTTGCCGCGCTGCGATGATTGCCCTCAGCACTCGCTTCAGACTGTCCTTCACGGCGTCTCCAAATGCCCGAAGCACCTCCTGGGTGATGGCATAGTCTCTCAGCTTGCTCAGTCCCGACTGAACCATCGGCTCTCCAGCGAGGTGCTGAAGATATGACACACGATATATCTCGTGTTGAAGACGCTTCAGATTGTCTGCTGCGATTTGGTAAACATTGCCGGCTGGCTCGGTCCATCCGAACTTGTCCTGTGGACCCAGTTGTATGTAGTAGGAGTCGCCGATGATTTGGCTCCACTCCCGCTCCGAGTAAATAACTGGCTGCGCGAATAGTCCCTGACTCAGCGCCCAACCTAAGGCGTTCGACTTATTGAAGTGCTCTAGCTGGAGCAGCGCGCCGCGGTTCATCAGCCAAAGCCCTTCCGGCATCCGCAAATCAAAAAGCGGCACTTGCCCTAGGTGGGCAAGACCGTGCGTTCCGCTGTCAATAAGATGCGTGTCGGCCTCCCCCTCGAGCTGTTGGTACACTTCGAAGCGTTCACGGTCAAAATGTGTCCACTGGGTCACACGCGACCATTCCGCGGTGCGAAAGCTCCGCTTTCGCAGTTGACTGTTCTTTAGTACGACCCAGTCGAAGTCCCCTCTATCGTCCACGCTCCAATTGATCAGCATCTCTGGAGGACAGTGGCTGACGTACGCGCTTGATGTCCCCATCTCGTTCTCTTCTGCACGACTTTGCGGTTGCTTCGAAGCGCGTGGGAAGTCCACTAGTATGTAACTGGCTCCACACACTAGGCTGTCAAGCATGGCCTGTCGGTAGAAGTCGGTGAGTGAGGTCCCCCTTCGATCGCAGTCCTCCGAAAACTTTGCTACAAACGATTTAGCTCCCGGGTCTTTTCCCTCGACTATCAACAATGGTTCCCGCCGGAATAGCGTCGCAACATACCAGTCGACGATGGAGCCGATGTAATTCTCATAGAACACCCTCGCCAACCGCTCCCCGTAAACTTCCAGCGGCTCTTTCTGACGCCGCAGAAGGTACTCTGTCGAGTGCGCTCGGAATTGTTCGCCGCCGACGTATAAGTCGCGGTACTGCCTCAGCAGTCTTTTGCGCACGGCGTAATCGGGATGTTCTGAATCGATCTCATGGGCTATGTTTTTCAGCATTTGATCTCCAAGTTGGCGTTAGCCGTCGGCGTTGCTCGCTCTGCAAACCTCACCGCCGCACTCAACGTACCGCCCGATTTTCCGAGTGAGATGATTGATTTTTCCTATATTGTTGAAAAATAAGCTGAAAATAAATTTCAATTAGTTGTGAACGAGTTTTTTTTGACGAAGCGAACAAATAGCGTATGATTCTTCTGCTTCCTGTAAAACAAAGATTTAAAAGCGCTTAGATAATCTCTTGACACCATCGCTTGTGAAGCTGTTCCTTCGGCTTCGTTGGCATTCCACACGCCGTCCTTGCCGCCGGTCACAGGACTTCCGCGGTGTTTCTTCCCGGTCCTCACCTTCGCTATCCTTTTGGGTGATCATGCGCCTCAATCTCTTCCAAATCGGTCTGTGCGCCATCCGGTTCGCGACATGAGAGATCTGATGTCTTCGGGTTTTGTTTCCTATGCTCGTACGACCGTGGTCTTCGGCCCAGGCACATTCGCGTCCCTGGGAAGTCATGCGAAGCGTCTGGGATTCAGCCGTCCCTTGCTCGTCGCTGACAATGGCATAGTGCGTGCCGGTTACGTCAAGCGCGCCCAGCAAGTCCTGGAATCCGAAGGCATTTGCAGTTGTCTCTTCAACGAGTTCGGTGAGAACCCAGACAGTAGCCAAGTAGAGCGTGGCGAAGCTGCCGCACTCGCGTTTGCTCCCGACTCGATTGTGGCCATCGGCGGCGGTTCGTCTCTCGATTGCGCAAAGGCTATCAATTTCGTCCTTACACAGGGAGGCCGCATTCAGGATTATTGGGGTTACGACAAAGCCGCAAACCCTCTTCTTCCGATGATCGGCGTGGCAACCACAACGGGCACGGGTTCGGAGGCTCAATCATATGCCCTGATCTCCGACGCCCAAACCAAGGTCAAGATGGCCATCGGCGCTCCCTCGGCGGCATTTCGCCTGGTCATTCTTGATCCTGAGCTTGCAGTTTCTCAGCCGCGAAGCGTCCTGGCCACCGCAGGTTACGATGCCATTTCTCATGCGGTCGAAACCGCTGCCACAACTCGCCGCAACTTGGCTTCCATCGCACTCGCCAGAGAAGCTTGGCGCCTGTTGTCGGCTAACTTCGAGAGGCTGTTGAATAACCCAGGGGACATTGAGTCCGCTGGCTCGTTGCAGTATGGCGCGTATCTTGCTGGTCTGGCGATCGAACATTCGATGCTTGGGGCGGCACACGCAACCGCGAATCCCCTAACGGCCACCTACGGCCTCACCCATGGACTCGCTATTGCGCTGATGCTGGTTCCGGTCGTCAACTTGAACGGCATCGCCTGTTACTCCGCACTCGATGGGTTCAGCATCGGTTGCCTTGAGGATCTCGCCTTGGCCGCTGGCTTGCCCAGGCGTCTTCGCGAAGTCGCTGTGCCGCTGCATGACTTGGATGCCTTAGCCGCCGCCGCGGCCCTGCAGTGGACGGGCCGCTTCAATCCGCAACCTCTTGAGGTGAATTTGGCTCGGAGAATGTACGAATGCGCCTATTGATTTGCCTTCTGGTCTCTGTCACAACATTTGCGCAGGACTGGCCTCAGTTTCGCGGAAACCCCCGCTTAACTGGAGTTGCGACGTCTTCCCTATCCTCTTCACTCAAATTGCTCTGGACGTGGGACAGCGGTGACCTTATTGAAAGCTCCCCGGCCATTGTCGGTAGCTCTGTATACGTCGCCTCCCACTCCTCCAAACTCGCGGCCCTCGACCTCGCTAGCGGCAGACCCCGCTGGGAGTATCGGACCGACGGTGAAGTTGGGGAGTCGTCCCCCGCCGTCGCTGACGGCATCGCTTATGTTGGTGACCTCAATGGTGTAGTTCACGCTGTCGATGTAGCGTCCGGCAAGGGTCTGTGGAAACACAAGACATTCTCAGAGGTGAAGTCGTCCCCGGCAGTCGTTGGCAATCGTGTCCTGATCGGCAGCTATGACGAGAGCCTCTACGCCCTCGACGCCAAGACTGGAAAAGTCGTTTGGACAGTCAAGACAAATGGCCCAGTCCACTGCACACCTGCCGTCGATGCTGGCTTGACTTATGTCTCGGGTTGCGATGCCAAGTTTCGCGCTGTGCGAGTCAACGACGGCGTTGAGGCCTTTGTTGTTGACGCCGAAGCCTACATCGGTGCATCACCTGCTCTGGCCGAACAGTTCGCTTTCTTCGGTACCTATGAGAACCAGGTTCTCGGGGTCAATCTGGCCACCCGCAAGGTTTCCTGGACGTACGAACATCCCCAACGAAAGTTCCCGTTCTATGCTTCGGCCGCCATAACCGGGGACAAGGTTCTGGTCGGCGGTCGTGACAAAATGCTCCACTGCCTGAATGCCAGGACCGGGAAGGCGCTTTGGACATTCTTGACGCGAGCTCGAATCGATTCGTCCCCGGCAGTCGTTGGTGCCCGGGTATACTTTGGCTCCAACGACGGCCGGGTGTACGGTCTCGACGTGACAACAGGAAACAAGATTTGGGAGTATGAAGTCGGTGCCGCGATCTCGGCATCAGTCGCGATCGGTCAAGGCCGCCTAGTCGTCGCCGCCCAGGACAACAAGGTGTATTGCTTCGGCCCTTGAACAAGCGATCTGTTGCCCGACACCCTAGTTCGGTAGCCTACGGAATCCGCACGGCGAATCTCCCCGCGCCTCAGGCGTACGAGACGGCCCAGTGGGCAGAGGTGGGTTGAGCGGTCTGTTTGCCGGTCGGGTTGGGACTGCGTCAACGGGTATCGGCGCGGCTGATTGGTAAACTCCACCAGTATCTGCTGGAGGTGCTGCCGGAGGTTCTGACGAAGAGCCCGGCCGGGGCCGCGGTGCGCTATGCGCTTAATCAGTGCGAGGCACTCGTGCGCTTTCTGAGGGAGTGAACTGGAGATTGATATTGACAACGGCGCCACCGAACGAGCCAACCGCGATATCGCACTGGGTCGCACCAACTGGACATTCTTCGGCAGCGACGGTGGCGGCAAGACCGCGGCGGTGTTGCGAACCTTCATCGCTTCTTGCAAGGGGTGCGGCCTTGAGTCGTTTGCATGGTTCTGCGACGTGCTCTCACGCATCCCGGCGCACTCCATCACCCAACTAAGCGTATTACTGCCCCACAACTGGAAACCGACGACTTCACCCACCACAGCTTGAGCGCTCCGCCCGGACCACAGATTCGGGTCTATCCGCAGCGGCGGTTTACGAGATGCTTGCAGCCCGCATTCTCATGATCACTGTAGTCCGTCGACCTGGGTCGTCCTCCGCAGAAAAGGTCAACACACCGGTCGCTGCGGCTCCATCCGTCGACATCGAATCCGTCGGCCCAGGAGATTGAAACCAAACTCAAAGCTGAGTTCGAGGTCGTCATCCGAGGCATCATCCAGACTCTACTTCCCTTCCGTGAAGCCTATGAGGCCGTCCGGACTTGCATGAATGAAGAGGCCGCCGAAGAACTGCAATAGCTGCCACAACTTCAACTGCGGACCGTCTGAATCGCAGCGTCGAATCGACGGCCCCCCGGCCCGGTTGCGGACGGAGACGAGCGGATTCGCGATTACTGACAAGGAGGTGTGCACTGAGCAATTCGTTAACTCGCGGGCGCTGGACTACAAGAAGCCCCTCCCATTGCCCGATCTCTTTGAAAATAAAGGGATGCTCCTCCGGGTCGACGCCTTCCGTCCGATTCCTGACGTCTAAGAGTCCATCCGTTCCCGTCTCGGCCTCGCCGAGCCTATGGAGAAGAAGTTCTGACAGGGAGGGTCGCGCAACCGCCCCAACCCGCGCTATACTCTAGGTTTAGCTCTGCGCTTCCGCAGTGGAGGTGTGTGTTGTTTCTCAATCTGCAGGAACTGGAACTGCGGAAGGTTCGGTTTTCGCTGTCACTGGCTCCTGGCCAGTTTGATCTGTTCGAGTCCCGGCTGAGGCAGGTGGTTCCCTTGTCCGTTGAAGGGGGCGCTGAAGTCGCCGGATCGCTCGGAGAAATGCGGGTTTATGGCCATATTCGGGGCCAGCTCGAAACCGAATGTGACCGCTGTCTGGAACCGACCAGCATTCCCTTGGACGGCGATTTTGATCTGGTCTATCGCCCCGACGGGGAACTCGGATTCGGTGAGGAACGCGAAATCCACGCCGCCGACTTGGATATTGGATTTTATCGTGGTGCGGGGATCGAACTCGCGGATGTGATTCGCGAACAGATTCTCTTGTGGCTGCCCATGCATCCCGTTTGCCGCGATGACTGTAAAGGAATTTGTCCGCTCTGCGGCCAAGTCCGGAACCAGCAAGAATGCGGCTGCCAGTCGCAAACGCTTGACGAGCGATGGCAAGCCCTGAAAAAACTGAGGAGTTAACGAATGCCGAATCCCAAACGGAGACATTCCAAGCGCCGCACGAGCACTCGCCGTGCCCACGACTTTTTGCGCAAACCCGGCTTGTCGGAGTGCCCTTCGTGCCACCAGCCTAAGACCCCCCATCGCGCCTGCCCGCACTGCGGGAATTATAAGGGCCGCGAAGTCATTGAAGTCGAAGAGTCCTAAGATCAACCGGTTGCGAATTACACGATGCTGACCATCGCCGTGGATGCGATGGGCGGTGACCACGCCCCCAAAGCCGAAGTCGAGGGGGCTCTGTCCGCCGTCCGAGATTATCCCGTCGCGGTGACGCTCGTCGGACGCGAGGAAGTTGTCCGTGCCGAACTCACGCGGCGTGACCGCAATTGGGCCTCTCTGCCCATTTCTGTCGTTCATGCCAGCGAGTTCATCTCGATGGACGACAGCGCTGCCAAAGCCGTTCGCACAAAGAAAGATAGTTCCATTCGGGTTGCGTCTCGCCTGGTGCGGGACGGCTTGGCCGCAGGCGTCATTTCCGCCGGAAATACCGGCGCGGTGATGGCAACCGCCAAGATGGTTCAGGGGATGGTGCACGGTGTCGACCGCCCCAGCCTAGCCACCACACTGCCGACCAAGGCTGGAACTCCGGTCGTCCTGCTCGATGTCGGCGCCAATGTTGACTGTTCCGCTCGCATGCTCGCCCAGTTCGCCATCATGGGCGAGGTCTACTACCGGGCTGTTCACCACAACGAGTCGCCGCGCATCGGTATCCTCTCCATCGGAGAAGAGGAGTCGAAGGGTAACGAACTCACGAAAACGGCGACCCCCCTCCTGAAAAGCCTTCCGATCAATTTCGTCGGCAATGTTGAAGGCCGCGACATCTATACCGGATCCGTCGATGTTATCGTCTGCGATGGCTTCGTCGGGAACGTCGTTCTGAAGACCAGCGAGGGCGTTGCCGACCTCATCAAGAGCATGCTGAGAGAGGAGATGACGTCCAGCATCCTTGCCAAAGCCGGCGCAGTTCTTGCCAGCGGGGCTTTCGGGCAGCTCAAACGCCGGCTCGATCATACCGAGTACGGTGGCGCTCCACTGCTCGGCGTGAAGGGGATGTGCCTTATTACCCACGGCAGTTCCAACGGCAACGCTATCAAGAATTCGATCCGGGTCGCGATTGAGTATGCGAACGGTGAAGTGAACCGCAAAATCGAAGAGGAACTCGCCGGCATCAATCAAACTGTGGCCAATTAGCTACAGTCAAATTGTCTTAATTTCACCACACCTCTTCGGGGCCACCAGCGACAATCGGAACCACGGCCGGTGTGTTCTTACTCGTGCTCCCGCCAACCCGACGCGGGCCGCAAGCTTCTGTAATTCCTGCACCGTAAACCCCGCTTGCACCGAAGTCGGTCCATCGGCCAGCGTGATTTCGTTCCACCCGAACAGCCAGTTGGTCGCCGGCAGAAAATGGCGTGCGAGGACGTGGCGCTGCAAGTCGACAACGATCAGCGCCTTCCGCGCTGTCTGGTGAAACGAAGCGAGCAGTTCAGTGACTTGCCGGTCTGGAAAATGATGCAGGAACAAGGAGCAAAACACGTAGTCGAAGGCCCCTTGGGCAAAGGGTAGCCGGAACGCATCCGCCGCTACCCGCGGATGAGGTGCAACCGCCAGATTGCGCACCAAATGATCGGCCGACACCACCGTCGCTTGCGGGAAAGCCCTTCGGACGGCCCGGGCATGGTCACCTGAGGCCGCCCCGACGTCCAGCAGTGTGAATCGGCCTGACGCACGAACCAACCGGAGGAGATTGACCGTGATGGCATGCCCGCCAAAATAACGGTTGATCCGAACCAGATCCTCCAGGTTCCGCGCGGCTGCCTGGTCATCGGCTTGATCGAGGATTTCGACGCCAATGTTCCGGGCGCTCACGACGTGAACGCCATCGCCGCGAAGCTCACCACGCTCTGTTGGTCGATCTGCCACTGCTGGTATCGCAGTAGCCGCGCCCGCGCCTCCGGCACCGCCTTCAAAAACGTGTACAGCGGCGCCGACCCGCACCACTTGAGGGGATCGTGGTTGTCCTGCACCTGATCCCAGAACCGCGCCGCATCCCCTTGCGAGATGGCCTCAATCCGCTCCTTGTCCAGAGCCGAGACGGAAAGCATCTCGCCCTGATGGCACTCCGCGGCAAACGGGTCGCCATACCGCCGCCCGATATGAGCCATGTCGACACCCAGCACCCAGGCAAGCTCGTGTCGATGCTTGGCGTGCATTTCGCCCAACGCCCCCAGAAAGCGTTTGATCGCTTCCGTGTCCTCCGGCAACCCGCCTTCGTACAGGCTGCGCGCGTAGGGTCCGCAAAGGATCGGAAGAATCCGCACGCGCGGCCCGTAGAGGTGCTGGAGAAACGCCACCTGAAACTCGATCGAGTGCTCGTGGACGTGGCAGTAGTCCTCCATCTCAATCGCCTCCGCGGCCTGCCCGGCCAACTGGTCCACCAGGCTCCGCTCGGTGCGAGCATCTCCATACGGTGTCCGAAAGTCTTTGCGCGTCAACCCAAACCGGTCCGGCGCCCCATAGTGCGAGGTACCCAGCACGACAAACACGCGCTCGGCGTAATCGCCGGGCAGCGCCTTGTAGGCGTCGCGATAGCTCTCCCAGCCGCCCTCGGGGCTCACATGGGGCGCCGCAATCCCGCACAACCGGTCCGGGATCGCCGGCAGTTCCTCACCCTGCAAATAGCTTGAAAATAGAGCGCGTAGCTCCTCCGTTGCACCGGGATACGCAGCTCCGGCGTGGCTCGGTTCACGCACGCTCGCCTGGGCGAACTCGCGGTGCCGGGCCTCGCGCAAACTTTCGTAGATCTCGTTATCCAGGAAACCCGCGTTGCCCAGTGAATCAATCAGATGGCGTTCCAGTTCGCCCACCGCCAGGTCGCCAGTCAGGTCAACGAGCGCCTTTCTCAGATCCAGTTCCGTGGACTGCCCATCGAAATACTGAAGCACCTCCACCAGCGCGGGTGGAATGATGAGAGTGGCGTCGGAGTAGTGATAGGGATCGCGAATGAGAAGTCCCGGACGGTCCTCTACCGGGCTGGCCATGAAGTCCAGGTCCATTCGCAGGCGGGGCAGCGTTTCGGCCATGTCTCCTTATCATCGCGCAAGCAGGCGGTTGGTACACTCTGGTTCATGGCCAAAAAACTCGCCGATCCGCAAGTGGCCGAAGCCCTGGCGGCCTTGCCGGACTGGACTGTCGAGCAAGGAAAGCTCCATCGCGACTATCGCTTCGCAGACTTTATTCATGCCTTTGGATTCATGGCCACCGCCGCCATCTACATTCAAGCCAAGGACCATCATCCGGAGTGGAGCAATGTCTGGAACCGGGTGACCGTCGACCTGACTACGCATGACGCCGGCGGAATCACGGGGAAAGACGTCGATCTGGCATTATTTCTCGAGAAGGTGGCGAAGAGGTTGTTATGAGCAAGAGGCTGGTAGTGCTGGTCTGTGTCTTGACGGTGGTTTTGGCCGCGCAAAGCAGCTACCCCGGGGCAGCCGATATCGACGGCGCCATCGAACAGGCCATCCAAGATGATGAAATCCCGGGCGCGGTAGTGCGTATCGGCCGCCCGGGCCAGTTGCTCTACGAGAAGGCGTACGGGAATCGTGCGCTCACCCCGGCCAAGGAGGAAATGACGGCCGATACAGTCTTCGACGCGGCTTCGCTCACCAAGGTCGTGGCCACCACCTCCGCCATGATGAAGCTCTTTGAGCAGGGGCGTGTCCGGCTGAACGACCCGGTGACGCGCTACCTGAAGGAGTTTCAAGACGGCAAGAGTGAAATCACGGTCCGCCAACTGCTTACGCATTTTTCCGGGCTCCGGCCCGATGTCGATCTTAAGCCCGAGTGGAGCGGCTATGAAACGGGAATTCAGAAGGCGCTCGTCGACAAACCCGTCGCGGCGCCCGGCGAACGCTTCATCTATAGCGACATCAACTTCCTGCTGCTGGGCGAAATGGTGCGCCGTCTTTCCGGCCGTCCCCTCAATGAATACGTCGAAGCGGAAGTCTTCGCCCCGCTCGGAATGAAGGATACGCGATTTATGCCGCCCAGATCCTGGCGTCCGAGGGTGGCGCCGACGGAAATTCTCGCCGGGAGCCGGGAGCCGCTCCGCGGCCTCGTGCACGACCCGACCACGCGTTTCATGGGTGGTGTGGCCGGGCACGCCGGCCTGTTCACGACCGCGCGCGACCTCAGCCGTTTCGCCGAAATGATTCTGAACGGCGGTCAGAGGAACGGAGTTCGCGTGTTTCAGCCCCAGACTATCCGCAAGTTCACCGAACCGCAAACGCCCGCCTATCAATCCACACTCCGCGGCTTGGGCTGGGACATGGATTCGCGCTACTCGGCGAATCGCGGCGAGTTGTTTCCGCTGGGCTCGTTCGGACACACCGGCTTTACCGGCACCTCACTGTGGCTCGACCCGATAAGCAAGACGTACGTCATCCTGCTGGCCAACTCGGTGCATCCCAAACTGCGTCCGGCGATCACCTCGTTGCGTGGCCGTGTCGCGACACTGGCGGCTCTGCACGCCGGCTACACGACCCCGGGCCTGGCACTTACTTCCTATAACGAAACTATGGTGGGCGTCCAGCGGGCTTCCGCCCGCAACGGGAAGGTCCTCACTGGCATCGACGTCTTGGCCAGGGAGAATTTCGCACGCCTCCGGGGAAAGCGCGTTGGCCTGGTTACGAACCACACCGGGCTCGCCCGCGACGGACGCCGCAATCTGGACCTGATGGTGGCTGCCGGTGTGCAACTCACCGCCCTGTTTTCCCCCGAGCATGGAATTGCCGGCAAGGAAGACCACGAGAATATCGGGAATTCCCGCGATGCCCAAACCGGCGTCCCAATCTACAGCCTCTATCAGGGTGCGAACCGCCGGCCCTCCACCGAAATCCTGAAACAACTGGACGTCCTGGTCTTCGATATTCAGGACATCGGTGCGCGTTTCTACACCTATTCATGCACGTTGATCAATACTCTCGAGGAAGCCGCCAAAACAGGCGTCCCTCTGATGGTGCTCGACCGCCCCAACCCAATCACGGGCGTGCGGGTCGAAGGCCCCATGATGGATAAGGACCTCGAAAGCTTTGTCGGCTGCTATTCCCTGCCCGTGCGGCACGGCATGACGCTGGGTGAACTCGCCACGATGGTCAACGCCGAGCGCGCACTTGGCGCCAAGCTCGAAGTGGTGAAGATGGAAGGCTGGCAGCGGGGCGACTGGTTCGATTCCACCGGCCTGCGCTGGGTGGACCCCTCGCCCAACATGCGAACCCTTACCGCAGCCCTGCTTTATCCGGGTATCGCTTTACTGGAATACTCCCGAAACTACTCGGTGGGTCGCGGTACGCAGACTCCATTTCAGCAGATCGGCTCAGATTGGTTGAACGGCGTAGATCTGGCCCAGTATCTTAATGCGCGGGCCATCCCGGGAATTCGCGTATACCCCTCGAGTTTTCGACCCGACGCGTCGAACCTTGCCAATCAGGACCTCGATGGCCTCCGTTTTGTCATTACCGACAGAAATGCGTTTTCCCCAACGCATTTCGGGCTCGAACTCGCCGCGGCCCTGGTCAAGCTCTACCCGGGTCGGATAGACCTTCAGGTCAATGCCAAGCTGATTGGAAGTGCAAAGACAATTGCAGCCCTCCGCGATGGCGTCGATCCCCGAACCATCGTCCAGAACCAGCAGGAAGAACTGGCTACCTTCCTCGACCGCCGCGCCCGGCATTTGCTCTATTGAGGAGCCGGTTTGCCCTACTCGATCTTGCCTCCCGCCATCACGGGCTTTCCATTTTTCGCGACGATTACTTGTTTCTTGGCGTCTCGCTTTCGGGCTTCCGTGAGCCATGATGGCGGACGTCCACGGCGCTTTCCCTGCCCTTGAGCCAAACGCTCGAGGGTCAAAATCGCTTCTTCAATTTGTTCTCTTTCCTGGCGGAGTTCCGCCAGCATTTTGGCGACATCCATTGTCGGGTCTCCTGGCTTTCCTGACTTCGGGAACCGTGCCCCCCTGGGCATCGTTCCGCATTCGGAACAGAGCAATTCCGTAATCTTGTCCCGTGCCCCGTTTATACCGTAGTTTCAGACGTGTTTCAAGAGGTCGTGTTCTGAAAACAGAACAGCCCATTGGTACTACTGCCCCCGCAAGAGGGGGCTAGGACGGTGATTTATCCTTTCTGCACTCCGGCCGACTTCTTCCAATATAGATAGAATGGGATTCCCAACAAAATCAACCCTAAACCCATAATCGATTCGCGTGGAGACTCGATAAAGGTGTTCGCCAGCAGCGTAACCGCAACTAAAATAAACAAAATGGGGACCACCGGATAGCCGACCGTGCGGTACGGACGAACCATGTCCGGACGCTTGATGCGCAGCACGATGACCGATGCGGCCGACAGCGCGTAAAGTATCCAACTGGCAAAAATTACGTAGGTAAACAATTGCTCGTAGCGTCCGCTGAGGACTAGTACGGCCGCCCACGCACTCAGAGCCAAAATAGAGGCTGCCGGCGTGTGGTAATTCGCATGAACCGTACCTAGGGAGCGAAAAAATAGCCGGTCACGCGCCATCGCGTAAGGGACACGCGACCCCGAAAGGATCGACCCGTTTATCGCGGCGAACATCGAAATCATCGCCGCAACCGAGACGGCCGCCGCGCCCGACGCCCCAAACACCTTGCTCATGGCCGCGCCCGCCACGCGATCGCTGGCGGCCACTTCTTCAGCCGAAAGCAAATAGAAATAGGCGAAATTGGTCCCCAGGTAGAGCACCATCACCAACGCCGTACCGGCGGCCAGCGCAAGAGGCAAATTGCGTTGGGGCTCCTTGATTTCGCTGGCCACCATGGTGACGTTATTCCATCCGTCGTAAGCCCAAAGGGCGGCCACCATGGCGCCGAAAAACCCACTGATGCCTGCAATCGCCGGCACGCTAGTTGAAAAATTCGTCGGATTGCCGGCCACTGACGACACGCCGGCCAGGATAATCGCCAAAATACAACCCACTTTGACAATCGTGACAACGACTTGAACGCCGCCACCCCACTTCACGCCGAAGTAGTTTAGAAACCCCAAACCGAGGATGACACCGATGGCCGCTAACTGGCCAACACGGATTTCCAGCCATGGCCCGCGGTACAGATCCCGTTCCAGTGAGGGGTAGAAATTCGCAAGGTAATAAAAAAAGCCGGTCGCCAATGCCGCGATTGCGCCGCTCTTGGCCACCCACATCTGGGTCCAACCGTACAAAAATCCAAAAAACGGGCCGTATGCTTCCCGCAGGTAGACATATTCGCCACCCGCTTCCGACATCGCTGCCGCCAATTCAGCGTAGGTGAGGGCGCCGGCCAGGGACAGCAATCCGGCGGCAACCCAAACCAGAAAAACCATCTCGACAGAGCCCACTTTCTGGACCATCGTCTTGGGCACGAGAAAAATCCCGCTTCCAATAATCGTTCCCACGACGATGGAAGCGGCGCCCCAGATGCCCAGATCACGGCGAAGTTCAGCCATTATGTTCCTCCCGGAGCGCCAGCGAAGCCAGGTACGCTGACGCAAATGTGGCCGACGATCCGATGAGGACATACCAAGTCCAGGCAACGGGCGTGGCAAAACGGACAAAGATCATGACAAGGAATCCCACCAGCATGCCGAACATCGCGGCCCGTTCCTGCACACGGCGGGTGAGAACGCCCAACAGAAAAACCCCGAGCAGCGACCCATACACTACAGAGGCGATCGACAGCCCCGCCTCCAGCACCGAGCGCACCCCCTGCGCCAGCACCGCGATCCCGAACAGCACGCCTCCCCAGACCAGCGTTGTCAGACGCGCCAGGCGCAGCCATTGGGCGTCCGAACGTTCGCCTTTGGACATCGGCTTCACAAAGTCCATCACCGTGGTGGACGCCAGCGAATTCAATGCCGCGCTCAGGTTCGACATTGCCGCCGCCAGCACCGCGGCAATCACCAAACCGGCGACGCCTGTAGGAAGGTACTTCCAGATGAATTCCGGATAGATCCGGTCTGGCGGGTTGGGCGGTGGCAATCCGGAATCGCGATAGTACACAAACAAAATCACGCCAATGATCAAAAACAACGAGAACTGAAAGAAGATCACGGCCCAACTGGCAAACAAGGCCGTCCGGCTCTCTGTCTCCGACCGCGCCGCGAGCAAGCGCTGCACCATCAATTGCTCGGTCCCGTGGCTGGCCGTTGTCAGAAAACAGCCGCCCAGCACTCCCGCCCAGAAGGTATAGGTACGGGAGAAGAACTCCATGGTCGGTGCAAACCGGAAATCGAAAACCTGGAACTTCCCCGCCGCGGAAGCGACCTCGGTGACATGGCTCCAGCCACCCGGAATGTGGTCCAGGATGACAAACAGGGAGACAATCGCCCCGCCCACGTAGATCACCATCTGAATCACGTCGGTCCAGATGACGGCAGTCATTCCCCCTTCGAACGTGTAGAAAAGAGTGAGGCAGACAATGAGGAAAATCGACGCCGCCTCGCCCGTGCCCAGGACAATCGACACCACAATCGAA
>JAEUQD010000404.1 GCA_016789925.1 Bryobacterales bacterium
GTGGCGGCGGATGTGAAGGGGAACAAGCTGAACGTGGCGGCGGTGTTGAGCGGCAACAGGAACTTCGAGGGCCGCGTGAACCCGCTGGTGCGGTCGAATTACCTGGCGTCGCCGCCGCTGGTGGTGGCGTATGCGCTGGCCGGGCGCGTGGATGTGGATCTGACCACGGAGCCGATCGGGAAGGGAAGCGGCGGCGAGGACGTTTATCTGAAGGAGATCTGGCCGACGCCGCAGGAAGTGCAGCAGGTGCTGAACGATTTTGTGCGGCGCGATATGTTCGCCGAGCAGTATAAGGACGTGTTCGCGGGCGATGCGCGGTGGAACGGGATTCAAGCGCCGGTGGGCGACCTGTACGAGTGGGACGAGAAGTCGACCTACGTGAAGCGGCCGCCGTACTTCGATGCGATGGTGGATCCGGCGACTTCGGTGAAAGATTTTGCGGGGTTGCAGGCGCTGTGCGTATTGGGCGATTCGGTGACGACGGACCATATTTCGCCGGCGGGCAATATCGCGCTGGAGAGTCCCGCCGCGCAGTACCTGCTCTCGCAGGGCGTGAAACAGTCGGACTTCAATTCCTACGGAGCGCGCCGCGGCAACCATGAAGTGATGGTGCGCGGCACGCTAGCCAACATCCGGTTGAAGAACCTGATGGTGCCGGGCGTGGAAGGCGGCTGGACGATGCACCCGTCGTCGCCGGAGAAGATGTTCATCTACGACGCGGCGATGAAGTACCAGGCCGAAGGGATCGGGACGGTGATCGTCGCGGGCAAGGAATACGGCAGCGGGTCGTCGCGGGACTGGGCGGCGAAGGGCGTCGCGCTGCTTGGAGTGAAGGCCGTGATCGCGGAAAGCTTCGAACGTATCCACCGGTCGAACCTGGTGGGCATGGGCGTGCTGCCGCTGGAGTTCGCGGCGGGCGAGGGTCGCGAGTCGCATGGATTGGACGGGACCGAGACCTACTCGATTGCGGGCGTGGTGGAGGCCGTGAACGGCGGCTCGAAGCTCGCTAAGGTGACGGCCGTGCGCAAGGACGGATCGAAGGTGGAGTTCACGGCGAAGATCCGCATCGACACGCCGCAGGAAGCCGAGTACTATCGCAACGGCGGGATTCTGCCCTACGTGCTGCGGCAGATCGCGGCGGATTAGTGAAGGCGCTCGTCACCGGTGGCACCGGATTTGTCGGCGGAGCGCTCGTCAACGAGTTGCTCCGCCGCAACTATCAGGTGAGGGTGCTGGCACGGGCCAGCAGCCGGACCGCGCACTTGGAACAACGCGGGGTGGAGATCGCGCGGGGCGATATTCTGGACCGGGCTTCGATCGAGAGCGCGCTGGATGGGTGCGAAGTGCTGTTTCATGCGGCAGCGATTTATGATCTCTGGGCTCCTGACCCGGATGTGATGCTGCGTACCGAGGTGGACGGGACGGTGAACGCGCTGGAAGCGGCGTGGCAACGGCGGACACCGCGCGTGGTCTATACCAGTACCGGGCTGACGGTGGGGGAGCGGCGCAACGAGACCGGCACGGAAGAGACGGTGCACCGCGGGTACTTTCTGAGCGTGTACGAGCGGGCGAAGTTCGAAGCCGAACGGGAAGCTCGCAGGTTCATCGAGCGTGGACTGGACGTTCGGATGGTGAAGCCGTCCGGTGTGCTCGGTCCGGGGGATTTGAAGCCCACGGGTCGCGGGTTGATCAACCTGTTGAACGGGCGGTTTCCGATGTTGTTTCACGGGACGCTAACCGGGGTCCACGTGGAGGACGTGGCGCTGGTGCATGCGCTGGCGGCCGAGAAGGGGCAACCGGGGCGCGAGTATATCGCGGCGGGGTGGATTTCGAGTGTAAAGGACTGGTTGGGGGAAGCGTGCCGGCTGGGGGGCAAGCGGCTGCCGCTGTTTGGTCCGGCAATTCTGGCGCGCGGGTTTGCGCACGCGAGCGAACTGTATGCGCGGGTGATGAAGTCGGAACCGCTGCTCTCGGTGGAGACGTGGCATCTGCTGACGCACGGTCTGCGATTGGACGGGTCAAGGGCGGCGCGGGAACTGGGCGTGCGGTATAAGACGATGCAGGAGACGCTGGCGGATGCGATCGCCTGGTACCGGGAGCAAGGGCTGGTTACTTAGGGACGGCGACCACGTCGATGGCAAACGACGCGTCGAGCGACGGCAGGCCTTCAAACGGGAGCATGGTGGAAGCGGGCGGCCGGGACTTGTCGTAGAACTCGAAGCGGAGCGCGCGGACGCGGTTGGCGATGTTGTTCGATAGGGGATAGATGGACGACATCACGGTGTTTTCGATGGGCGTGCCGGTTTGCGCGAGGGACTGCTTGAGGCGCTCGAAGGCGAGGCGAATATCGGCGTCCTGGGCGCGGAAGGCCAACTGCGTACCAGACAGAGTGACCTGCGGGGCGTTCACGAGCATGGCGAGGGCGTAGTTGGGCGAGGAGGGGAGACCCGGCGGGTTGACCAGTTGAACCGGCGCCGGCGGGGGAGCCTTCAAGCGGGCGACGGCTTCGCATTCGACGATGGCGGTTCCCGGGGCACGCTGCGCCTGCACGATGGTGTGGGCGGCGGTGGGATACTCGGCGGCGACCATCGTCCGGACTTGCGCGTAGTCGTCGAGAGAACTGGTGTAGCAGGTGACACGGAGGACATCGCGCGGAGTGAGTTGAATGCCTTCGAGGACCTGGCGGAGTTGGGCCAGGGACTTTGCCGTGAGCGGGGCCACGGGCATGGAGGATTGACTGGCGTCAAGGGGCGCAGTGACGTCGCGGCCGGAAAGGAAGGCCAAGCCATGGGGATTGACTGGCTTCCTGGTGAGGGAAGTGGCCTCGATGATCACCTGCGCGCCTTCCAGCGGCAATCCGCCCACCTGGATGGTGGAGACCACGGGGAGCGGCTGGCGTTTCTCACTAAACATTTCAGCGGTGATCGCCTGGACGCGCCGCATATCGCCGGTGCCGGCGACAAAGGCGCGGAGCTTGACGATCTGGCCGATATTGGGGGCTCGCCAGAGGGCCTTGATGGAGTCGCGGACCTGCTGCGAGAGCAACCCCTTGGTGGTGAGTGGCGACACGTAAAAGGCGAGGCGCGCGGTGTCGGCCTTGATGGCGGCCGGGGGATCGGGTAGCACCTCAAGAGTCTGGGTGATCTCCTCCTTTTCCTTTTTTTTCTTCTTGGCAGCCCAAGTCAGAACAGGCAATAGGCTCAGGACAACCAGACAGGAGAGCGCACGAGCGCAAAAAAACTTCATGTTCAGCCCTCTGATTTTAGCGCGGTGAGGAGAGGGGGTGATAATAGTCGAATCATGCGACGATTCTGGGTTGCCGGCTGGGCCGTATTGGCATTTGGAGCGAACGACGATTGGGCACGCTGGCGCGGCCCGTATGAGACGGGCATGGCGCGGGGCGACGCCCCGGTACAGTGGAGTCTGACGGAGAACATCGCGTGGAAGACGACGATTCCCGGGCGCGGCTTTTCGTCGCCGGTGCTTTGGGGGGACAAGATTTTTCTGACGACGGCGGTTCCGGCGAAGGAGATTGAAGCGGGGCCGGCGGCAGGCGGGGGAGGCCGTGGAGCGGGGGGCGGGGCTGGTTCCGGAGTGGAACACCGCTTCCAGGTGATGGCGCTGGACCGGCGGACAGGAAAGGTGATTTGGGAGCGGACGGCGGTGACGGCGACTCCTCATGAAGGCTATCACCGGAAGTACGGCAGCTTTGCCTCCAACAGCCCGGTAACCGATGGGCGGATGGTGTACGCGTTCTTCGGGTCGCGTGGTTTGTACGCCTACGACCTCGACGGCAAGCAGATGTGGAAGAAGGAATTCCCGCCGATGCGGATGCGGTTGCAGTTTGGCGAAGGAACAGCGGTAGTGTTGCACGAGGACAAGCTGATTCTGAGCTGCGATCAGGAGTCGGATTCGTTTATCGTCGTGGTGGATAAGAGGACGGGAAAAGAATTGTGGCGGAAGAGTCGAGACGAGGTGAGCGCCTGGTCTCCGCCGCTGGTGGTGGAATACGAGGGCAAAAAGCAGATGATCGTGGCCGCGTCGGCCAAGGTGCGCGCTTATGACATTGATACGGGTAATGTGATTTGGGAATGCGGCGGATTGGGCTCGAACGTGATTCCGGCGCCGGTCACTTATGCCGGGATGGTGTTTGTCATGAGCGGACATCGCGAGCCGAATCTGCTGGCCATCAAATTGGGGCGGACCGGCGATCTGACGGGGACCGATGCGGTAGCATGGACCAACCAGCGCGGTAACTCGTACACGCCGTCGCCGGTGCTGCACGAAGGCAAACTCTATTTTGTGACCGACAACGGGATGATCAGTTGCTTTGACGCCAAGACCGGCAAACCGTTCTATCATCAGATCCGTTTGCCAAAGCCCTATAACTTCAAGGCATCGCCGGTGGGCGCCAACGGCAAGCTGTACCTGTCTACCGAACAGGGCGACATCGTTGTGGTCAAGCTCAGCGAAGAGTATGAAGTGCTGGCAACCAATTCGATGGGAGACGAGTTCTTTGTGGCCACACCCGCGATCGTCGGCGGCAACATCTATCTTCGCAGCGCAACCACCCTCTACGCCGTCGGCAAGTAATCAGGCGTGATAACGGAGTAGGACCACCGTGACGTTATCGGGGCCGCCGGCGCGAATGGCGTCCTCAATCAGGTCCTGCACCGCTTCCTGGAGTGTTCCGGCATTGCTGAGCACGCCGGCGATGTGTTCGTCACTGACGGGCCCGGAGAGTCCGTCGGAGCAAAGCAGCATGATGTCGCTGTCCTGGAGGCGTTCCTGCACCATCCGCGCCACGACTTTCTCGGCCGTGCCGATGGCCATGGTGAGCGCGTTGCGGTAGGGATACTGGCTGATCTGGGCGTCGGTCAGGCCGAGGGAGACGCGTAGTTCGTTAGCGACATTCTGGTCGAAGGATAACTGGCTGAGTTGCCCATTGCGAAAGCGGTAGGCGCGGCTATCGCCGACGTTGGCAACCCAAACGAGGTTGTCGTGCCAGTGTGCCAGCACCAGGGTGGAGCCCATGCCGCTGCAGTCTGCTCCCGAATGCGCGGCCTGCCAGACTTTAGAGTTCGCAGATTGAATGGCGCGATTCAGCCACTGGTCACCGGGCATGTCGCCGGGCGGAATGCGAAGGTAGCGCACTACCTCGTCCACGGTCATCGCCGAGGCGATTTCCCCGCAGGCTGCCCCGCCCATTCCGTCGGCCACGAGGGCGAGGTTCAACTCGGGGTAAAGAGCGTAAGCGTCTTCGTTATTGCGGCGCACCTTTCCAACGTGCGTGGCGCCGGCGAGTTCCATCCGCGGCATCATCTCTCCTCAAGGCCGAACCGCTAGCGTCACGACGGGACTGCTTTGGCCGTTGACGGTCACAACCAAGGGTACTTCATTACCGGGCGCGACGGAAGTGGGAACTACCGCATTGATCTGATAGAGACCGGTTAGTCCGGGAGTAAGGCCGGCAAATTGAATTTCCGCGGGCTGTCCGCCGATCGTCAGGCGCACGGGGAGGGCGGCACGGGACAAGGGGTCGCTGGGGACGGCGCGGCCCGCTTCAATGGGCGGAGTCACCGGACCTAAGCCTTCGCAATAGACAACGACAACCTGGCCGCGGGCGATGGGGTTGGCGGCATCGGCGATGAGCAAGGGGTTAACGCCATGAACCGCGATAGCCTGGCCGGTTCCCCGCTGGTTAACGGTGAAGACGGCGGGCTGGGCTTCGGTGATGAACACGTCGGAGACCGCGATGCCTCCAGCGGCCTGGACATGAAGTTGGTTAATGACGTTGGGGGTGAGTCCGTAGGGGAGGATGCCGTTGACCTGGGAGTAGTCGCGGAGGTCACCGGCAAAGAAGAGGGGAAGACGGGAATTCCCGATTCGCGCGCGAGTGACTCCGAGTAATTGCGGCAAGGGCAAAGCCAGGCTGCTGGTGACTCCTTCGGCGAGGCGCGAGCCGAAAATGGCGACCATCGCGCCGGGCGCAACCGGCGCGCCGACCTGGAAGCTGGCCGTGCTCAGGACGCCGCCTTCGGCAAGGATGGGGGGAGCGGCAGGGTCGACTGCGCCGGGGATATCGAGGCAACCGGCAACGCCACGGTCACGATCCTCGGCGAGAATGTAGAGGGCGGCCGGACCCGCATCGAGGGGTGCGCGGACGATTCCACTCCAGCGGCCGTCGGCCAGGTGGACGAGCGTGGCGAGGGAGTTGGAGCCGCTCAACGAGGCGGTGACAACGCCCCGGGTGAGAGGCGCGCCGACGGGGTCGGAAACCAGAATGTCCACGGGGAGCATCGAGCCGGCGAGAACGCTGAAGCCGAGCGGGGTGCGCTGCGAGACAACCTCGAGTCCGCCCGGAGGGCAGGCCGACGGTGAACCGACGGGCCGAGCGCCGAGGAGGAGACGGAGGTCGATCGATCTTACGAGCGGGTCGCCGGAAACCTGAACGTTCAGTTGGGCGGAGAAGACGCCTCCGGTCAGCCTGGTGGGGTTGGCGGAGACATCGAGGCGTGCGGAACCACCGGCGGGGATGACGCGGTCTCCTTGGGTGGTGACACTCCAGATGGCGGGGTCGCCGGCGAGATCGAGGTCAAAGTTGACGGCGGTGCGGCCGGCGTTGTGGAGCGTGACGAACTGGGTGGGAAGGACGGCGCTTCCCGGTGTGCCGCTGAAGGTGAGTCCGGCAGTATCGGAAAAGACGACGGTGGCGGAGGGCAGCACTGCGAGAGTCACCAGCACGAGGCGCGGCGAATTGTCCACGCCAGGAGCGGAGACGAGCAGTTCCGCGGCATAGCGGCCGGCGTCGAGCCCGGCGGTGTTGGCACGCAACTCGAGGTTGGAAATGCCGCCGGGGTTGACGCGGCCGCCCGTGGGAGTGGCGCTGAGCCAGCGCGACTGTCCAGGGTCAGCCAGTACGGAAGCCTGCCAGTTGACTGCGCCGGGTCCGTTGAGGGCCACGGCGATGGTTTGGGGTGGAGTGACGCCGGATCCGGCGACGACCTGCATGTGGACGACGGACGGCGAGACCGTGATCGCCTCGCGGGTATTGGTGACTCCCATGACAACAGGCACGACGATGCGGGGCCCGCCGGCAACGTCGAGTAGCAGGCGGGCATGATAGGTTCCCGCGGGCAGAGCGGAGGGCTGAAAGACGATGCGGACACGTCCGGGGGATTGGGCGGTGGCTTCACCGATGGCGGCGGGCAGCGTGACCCAACCGCCTCCGGTTTCCGTCTCCATTTGGGCGGTGAAGCCGGCTGCTCCGGGTCCGCGACGCGTGACCTGGACGATGCGTTCTTCGCGGACAGTACCGCGGGGAATACTGAGCATGAGCGTGCCGGGCTGTGCCAGGGTTTCCGCCGGTATGGGGGGGGCGACAGCGAGGTCCACGCTGACGGTGGAAGATTGCTGGATGGCGCCCTGGGTGGTGATGGTTACCAGACCGCTGTAGCTGCCCTCAGCCAATCCGGCGGGATTCGCCGAAATTTCGAGGATGCCGGGGGCGCTGCCGCCGGCGGGAGTGGCTCGGAGCCAGTCGCCACCGGTCGTGCGAACAGTCCAGGCCTGTCCGGGCGTCTCGCTGGTGATGTGGACAAGTTGCGTCGTGGCGCGTGGCGCGCCGGAGGGAGCGCGGAAGGAGAGTGTGTTGCTGGACAGGCGCAGTGAAGCCACCACGCGCAGGGAGCAGTCTTTCTGGCCGAGAGAACCGCGGGAGTCTGAGGCCTGGAGCGTGAAGTTGAACACGCCGGGACTCAGTGTGGTCCCCGTGACGGCGCCGAGAGTGCGGTTCACCTGTAAGCCGGACGGAAGGGCTCCGCGAATGATTGTCCAGGCATAGGGCGGCGTGCCGCCGGCGGCCGCGAGCAGGTGTGAGTAGGCTACGCCAACAGCCGTATCAGGCAAGGGACAAGCAGAAGTAATACTGACGCCGGCCTGGACGGCCATGGAGCATTCCTGGCTGGCGGAGGCGCCGCCGTTGTCGGCGACGCGGATGGTGAAGTTGAAGACGCCGGCCTGGGTGGCAGTGCCGGAGATCAAGCCAGTGGTCGAGATGTTGAGTCCGGCGGGCAGGGTACCCGCGCTGATGTTCCAGCGGTAAGGCGGGACACCGCCGGCTGCGCCGAGCGGGACCGAGTAGGCGAGCCCGATGGTGGCAGGAGGGAGCGGACAGGCGATGCTCAGCGTGAGGGTAGGCACGCAGCCGCGAATGTCGTAGATAGGTGTGGACGTCAGCTCGATGCCGGAGAAATTCGGGATGGGGACGCCCGGGGCGGACGCGGCGGCAGTCTCGTGCGGGGCATAGGAGCCCGCAACGCTGATGATGGCGGAACTGAGAGTGTTGGCAGGAATCGAGACGATCACGCCAAACGCGAGGCTTTCCTGGATGGTTTGGTTTGCGTCGAACACTTCCCAGACGGCTGTGGCTGTGCCGTCCTGCACAGGTAACTGGGCGTAGATGCCGGCCGTCGGTCCGACGGAAGAAAACGCGCCGCCGCCAGTAGCGTTGGCCTGCGTGAGCCGCGCGGTGATGCCGGTATTGGAGGAGCCTTGAATTACGGGTTGGACGGTGACCCACACCTGAGCGCCGGCAGGCAAGCCGGCAAAGCGCGTCATGAGCCGGGTGCCTTGGGTGGCGAGTCCGGCCTGGTTCATGGAACTGGTGGCCGGGAACGAGCTATTGAAAAAGCCTGTTTCGGTTCCGAATCCCAACTGGCCGAGAATATTGTTCTGGTCGCCAAGGGCTTGAGGATTGTTGGCGGAGGTGGCGACATTGCGACGCCGGAACTCGGAGAGAAAGCCTTCGGAGAAGCGAACATTGAAATCACGAGGAGTATCGCCCGTGACGGTCAAGGGCTTGCCGGTGCAGCCGCTGATCTGTTGGGAAAACGTCGCGAGATCGTCCGGCGTGCGCGCGCTGAACGTCAGCGGGCTGCCCACGGCCGCCACATTCTGGACGCCGTTGTTCAACGCGATGGTGCTTTGCGAGCCAATGGTGACAGTGGCGCTGACGACGCCGCCGACAGGCAGAGATGCCACGTTGGCGCGGAGGTTTGTAATGCGCACGGAACGTTGCACGGAGCCGACGGGTCCTTGGCCGGCGAGAGGAACCGCATTCCACTCGACGGCATTGGGGCCCACCTGGCGGCCCTGGAGAACGTTGGCGAGATTGGAGGGAGGGGATCCGAGGGCCTGGCCGATCTGCTGATCGGGCGGGGGAGATTCCAGGAGCATGAGTGCTTCGCTGGCGTTGAGGGAAGGGTTAAGGATGCGGCTGGTGAGCGGCACATTGAGAGTGACCGTGATGGAATCGGCAGTCAGTCCGCCGGAGGGGCGCAGGCCGTTGCAGTCCAAGATAACGTCACCCACCACTTCCGCGCGGCCGCGTGCCCGGACCGTGGGTTGAGAAGCGACGCTCGCGGTGCAGGAGAAAGCTTGCCCGTAAACGGGCAGTCCCGCGAGCAGCAGGAACAAAGATGCCGGCAGTAAACGCATCACGGTCCATTATCCCTGAAACCCCCGCTCGAACAGTTGCGAATGCGCGAACCCAATTGCTACACTCTGAGTGCGGGGTGGAGCAGCCTGGTAGCTCGTTGGGCTCATAACCCAAAGGTCGTAGGTTCAAATCCTACCCCCGCAACCAAAAAAAATCCATCTACTTGGGAGCGGCGGTCTCACCGCCCGTTACTCTTCCCCCCTCGCCTCTGTGCGCCTCGACTTTAACCGTGCCCTGAGGTGTTTGCCCGCCTCGAGCGATGTGAGCACATCGTGGCCCAGCCGGCGAAGCGCGCGCCCAGTCTGTTGTGGGAAGTTCTCGTTTGCGTAGAAACGCGTCATCAGGAAGCGGTCTCGTTAGCCTGGATCTGTTCGGCGATCTCGGCGGCGTGGCTACGCGCGTAAGCCCAGGCGTTCACCAGATCTTCGGCGCGCAATGTCGGATAAGCTTCCAGCAGTTCCTGCTCGTTCGTGCCCAGACGGCGTGCCTGCTCAAGGAGCCAGACGGGAATGCGCGTGCGAACAATGCACGGTTCGCCGCCACAGACATCGGGGCGCGAGTCGACTCCCGGGAAGTCGTCTCCCAGATCCCGGACCACCCACTTTAGGAGTTGGGCTTTTTCGCCGCGCGACAGAGTAGGCAGTATCTTCTCGAAATCCTGGAGCGTTGCCATGCCTTCTGCCTCCATTGTGATTGAAACAGGTTGGCTGCGCTAGTGGGGGTTGCCGCTCACTTGATGGTTCCGAGCGGGACCCTTCTGCGGGATCTCTTCGATTTGTTCGGAGCGCTACTGGTTAGTACTTTCAGATTCCCGCCCAGAACCTTGGGCAGGAAGGGCCGGGGCTTCAGCCGCGTAGCGAGTCGTTCAAACCGTTTTCCCACTCCTGTAGCATCCGTTGGCCAATCTCGGCAAACCGCGGATGGTCTCTCGTGTAGGGGTGGGCTTCTCTTGCGGTTTCCTGGATCGCTTCGGCGATGCGCTCCAGAATCTGCCTGATCTTCGCGGGCGTACCGCCCGCCCGCGTTTCACCGAGCTTTCTGAGTTCCTTTGCCGTTGGCCATCGCGTCGAGCCGTTGAGGGTCAGGGCCATGGTGTCTTTGGGGAGATACACGGACGTTGTCACGAGATCGTAGACGGGCGCGAGTCGTGCTTCGCCCTGGACATCGTCATAGACAATCCCAAAATTCTTCAGATGCGCGTCGCCATTGCGAAGCGCGGAGTTCAGCGCAATCAGGATGAAGAGCTTCTCGGTATCCTCATAGACGTGGGTGGAGTTCGCGAACTGAGCGAATCGCTTGATCACCGAGGACTCATAGCTGCCGCGATGTTTCTCCTCAGTCCTGCGGGCGTTTAGTGCGCAGAAATCCTCGAATCCCCGATAGATCCCGTCCGTGCGCAGATCGAAGCGGTCGATGACCAGCGCCATGCCGTCCTCAGCCAGGCGACAGGGGGGCACTTCGAGCCCGCACTTTCGTGCCGCAGTAAGGCAGAAATACTCGTTGGCGGCAAGCTGCGGATATTCGTTCGGCTCCGACAGCTTGACGATGTGAGTCGCGCCTCGATAGCTATGCGAGAGGCAGTGTCCGGTATGCTCCATCTCGGCGAAGGCTTTTTCGTCGCGCACGAGGATCGTCGCATACGGCTCCCCCCTGTACGGGATAATAGGGATCGATGTCTGACTCCCCAACACGAGTACTGCGGCAGCATGTCGAGACATGGCGGCGGGCGGACGCCGAGCTTTCGCGGCTGAAGCAGCAGGAACTGCAAAACGTGGATACACGCAAGGCGGTCTGGCAAATGTTCGGAGAAAACACACTCGTGCAGGATGCGCCGAAGCTGAGGGATTCCGGCTTGGTGGAGCAGCAGGCATGGTTCGCCAAGCTGCGGAAGATACGACCCGCCGGGTAAGTTCCAAATCGTCATGACTCCCCTCTTTGCTGCCGCCCGTGAGTTGCAGGAGTTCATTGAGGCCAGGGACTGGCGATTCTGCATCATCGGTGGATTGGCCTTATTGCGTTGGGGAGAGCCGCGGTTCACCCGCGATGTAGCCGTGACCCTGCTCGTGGGATTCGGCCGGGAAGACGCCTTCATTCAACCGCTTCTCGAGATGTACCAGCCCAGGATTGGCGATGCGAGGGAATTCGCGCAACGAAATCGGGTGCTGCTGCTCGAAGCCTCGAACGGCGTGCCGCTGGATATCGCATTGGGCGGATTGCCGTACGAGGCTCTGGCGGTGGAAAGGTCCACCGAGTTCGAGTTCGAAACGGGCTGCTTTCTCCGCACGTGTTCTGCAGAGGATTTGATTGTGCAGAAGCTGTTCGCCTTCCGGTCGAGGGACGTAGCGGATGCGGAAAGTGTGGCCATTCGGATGCGCGGGCGTTTGGACTGGGACTACGTCGAGAGCCAACTGAGTCCGCTTGCCGAGGTGAAAGAGGATCCAGCGATCATGGCACGAATGGCC